>JBLGCN010000099.1:0-7265 GCA_047617405.1 Natronomonas sp. | reverse complement strand
GCGACACGGTTCGCCCCCGCCCACCCCGCCGACCGGGCGGTCGAGCGACACTACCACCGGCACATGGACCGCAAGCCGGGCGGGGACAGCCACGCCGGCACCCACGCGCTCGGCCGTCTCCAGGCGATGGACCGGGTCGCGTGGGTGGACGTGGCCGGCTCGGACTGGGCGGTCCGGCCGGTCGACGGTGACTACCCCGACGACGAGGCCTACGTCCCACGGCACGTCCTCGCCACCGTCGAGGAGGCAGTCGGCGAGGTGGCGGGGGCGGGGTTCGAGCCGACGCTTTCGGAGTGGCTGGACTGCCGGCGCCGCCAGCTCGCGGCCGCCGAACTGGTCTACACCACCCACCAGGTGGACCTGCTCGGCCGGGTTCAGGGGCCGTGAGCCGGGCGCTCACCCCCGCGTTCGATTTCAAAACACCAATACACGATGCGTCCGTACCAGAGTAGCGTGACAAACACGCAGGTTACTCTGATCCAGATCGACAACTACGGCCCGTGGACGACAACGCCGGAGCCGCGCCGCGAGGTGGACCTCCAGGCGCTGCAGTCCCGGATCTACGCTGATGTCTCCCAACTCGTCGGCAACCGCGAAGGATATGCCTTCTTCGGTCGCTTCGACAACATGGTCACCGTGACCAACGGGCTCGACACGGCGGCACACCAACTCATCCAGGAGTCGCTGGGCAACCGATACCCCGTGACCGCGAGTATGAGCGTCGCGGTTAGTTCCTCGCCAGCGGAGGCGCTTGGGACCGCGTCCACCCGTCTCCAGGACGCCGGCTCCGCCCAGGACAGCGAGCGCCAGGAGGTGCTCCGGGGTGAGACTCTCCCTGAGGCCGAGCGCACCGAGACAGACCTCCAGATCGCTCACTTCGATGTCGACGACGTGACCGGAAAGTACACCGACCAGCTCAACGAGTTTGACACCTTCATCCAGGTCGAGCAGGGCTACGCCGAGCTGATGCGCTACATGCGGAAGGTCCACGACTCGGTGGCGTTCTTTGTCGGCGGTGACAACATTATCGCCGTCTGCTCGGATATGGACGAGCGGGACTACCGCGACGCTGTCGCCCACGTCGAGGACGCTGTCGGCGTCGAACTCAGGGTCGGCGTCGGCCGCGCCCGCACCCCACAGGCCGCCGGGATGGACGCCAAACACGCCCTTGAGGACTGCCGGGAGGACGACTACACCGCCGAACTCGACTGGTGACCGACAGCCGGGCCGGGCGTATCACTTACGTTCGTCGCGTGTGAATAGTTCACATGTCCTGGACACGTCGGCGCGACCTGGAAGGCGGCAAGGAACTCGGTGTCTGGCTGCTGCGGACCGACGGACGCGTCGTCGAGGAGTTGTACGTCGAGTCCCACGAGTACCGCGGCGGTGACTTCGACGTGTACACGGCGACCCCCGACGGCGAGTGGACACACATCGGGGAGTACGGGGCGGTCACGGACGGCTTTGACGCCGCGCTCGCCTACATCGAGGACAGCGACCACCCGGCAGACGGGCGGTGACCGCCCGGCGAGGGGAAACCGGTTTGCCGCCACCGCCCCGACCCTGGGTATGAAACTGACCCGCCGACGGCTCCGCCGGGGTGCCGAACTCGCCGCGGTGCTGGCCGGCCTCGTCCACCTGGCTGCCCCTGGTCGCCTGCTCGCAACCGCCCGCTGGGGGTATGACACCGTCCTCGCCGTCGAGTTTCGCCCCCGTGCCCCCGCGGTCCGGCGGGTCCGGCTGCTCGGTCTCTGTTTTCTGCTTGTCGCCGCCCTCTCCGCCCTGCTTCGCCGGGTCGACTGACCCCCACCTACCCCTTGTCGTACCGCTCTCTGATCGCCTCGGCCAGCTTTTCGGGTTCGTCGTACCGCTGCTCGACGGTCAGTTCGTCCCCGACACTGACCTCGCCGCCCTCGACCACGTCCGCACAGACCCCGCCACGCTCGTCGCCCAGCGCCTCCGCAACCCCCGTCTCGCCGGCGACCTGTTCGACGTGAGCACACGGCGGGCGCCGCCGAGTCCCCTCGAAGACCGCCCCGCCGACCCGAAAGCGGGCCTGCAACAGGTCCACCACGTCGGCGTCGACGACGATATTGCGGCGGTGTCGGCCGTCGGTCAGGTCGATACCGTGCTGCTCGTCGGCCTGTGCGAGCGCCCGACTGTCCACCAGGGTCACCTGACAGACGTCGTACGGCGAGTAGTAGCCCTCCCCGGCGAAGTAGCGGTCCCCCCGCAGGCCGCCGTCGGCAACCGCAGTCACCGACCCGTGGGCCTCCATCGGCTCCCCGGCGGCAGGGGCGGTCCAGAGCCGCTTCACTGTCGACATACCAGTTATTAGTGCTGCACGGGCAAAAACCGTTGCTGACAGGGGCCAGGCAGGGGGCCGGACACCCGAAACGACATGTGCCGGTGTTTGGATACGACGACTTTTGCTGTTCCACCACATAGATAGAGCTGTGACTGACGGTCAGCCGGAGCCGCCGACCCCGACCACAGTTCCCGCCCCGCGAGCGTGCCTAGAGGGTGAGCGTAGAGCGACGTCTGCCGCCGAGGACGAGGTGTCGGGGGCGGTGGTCTGGCACCGCGAGGAACTCCGGATGCGTGACCACCCGGCCGTCACCGCAGCGACGAACGCCGCCGACGTTGTCCTCCCGCTGTTCGTGTTCGACCCCGGATTCTACGGGGACGACGGGCTGGCCTGTGACGCCCGGGTCCGATTCCTCCACGAGTGTCTGTTCGACCTGGACGACCGCTACGATACCGCAAGCGGCGGGGACGCGGGCCTCACCTACGCCCACGGCGACCCGGTTCCGGTCCTGGAGGCCCTCACCGACGCCGGCTGGACGGTGTTCGCCTCACAGACCCCGACCGGCCGATACGGGCTTGCGCGTGACCGGCGGGCCTCGGACCTCGGCGTTCGGTTCGTGTCGGGGGATGGCCTCCGCCGGGGGGTCGAACGCACGCGGGACAGGTGGAGCGACCACGTCGAGGACTGGTTCGAGGACGACCAGTACGAGCCCTCGCTTGAGGACACCCTCCTGACCGGTCTCGACACCGGGGTGACCGTCGAGGATATCGAGACACATTACGACACCGATCCGAGCAAATCACAGGTCCCCGACGGCGGAACGACCGCCGCCCGGGAACAGTTGGAGACGTTCGTAACTCGGGTCACCGACTACCCCGGAAACATCTCCTCACCGCTCGACGCCCGGGACGGCTGTAGCGGGCTCTCCACGTACATCCGTTTTGGCTGTCTCTCGACCCGACAGGTCTACCAGTACGTTCAGGCCCACACCGAGCCGGGTCGTGGGCGGGACATGTTCGTCTCGCGTCTGTTCTGGAACCGCCACTACAACCAGAAACTCGAGGACTGGCCGGGCTGGCTGGACACGGCGGTCAACCCGGAGCTAGAGGGGTTCAACCGCGAGCACCACGACCCGGCGCTGGTGACGGCCTGGAAGGAGGGTCGGACGGGCTACCCGATGGTCGATGCGGCGATGCGGTGTCTCCGCGAGACCGGCTGGCTCAACTTCCGGATGCGGGCGATGGCCGCCAGTGCCTACTTCCACCTCCTCCAGCAGCCCTGGCAGATTGGTGCCGACTGGTACCACCACCACCTCATCGACTCGGACGCGGCGATCAACTACACCCAGTGGCAGTCACAGGCCGGGCTGGTCGGGAAACCCACCCTCCGGCTGTACAACCCCCGCAAGCAGGTCCGCGACCAGGACCCCGAGGGGGAGTGGGTCCGGCGCTGGGTGCCGGAACTCGAGGGGCTCCCGCCCGAACATCTCCCCCAGCCGGAAAAAACCCCCCCGAACGTGCAGGCGGCGTGTGGCGTCAGCATCGGTGACGGCCCGGACGCGGACTACCCCCGCCCGGTGGTCGAGTACGAGGCGGCAAAGGAGCGGTTCTGGCGCCGGTACGAGGCGGTGAAACCGGCCGCTGCGGCCCGCCTCGGTGACGAGGAAATCGCCAAACGCGCCTCGCTCTCACAGGGGGTGTCCGGGGCAAAGGCAATCGCCGAAAAACACGGCACAGACGCCGACACCGAGACACAGACCGACCTCACAGCCTTCTAACCGACGGTCACGGCCAACAGACCTCACACACCTGACTCACGAGTGTTCGGCCAGCGAGGTCGCAGGGAGCAAAGCGAGCGAGACCTCGGGAACGCAAGTCTTCCGGTGGCGAAAAAGCGCTCGTTCGCTCCGCTCACGAGCGGTCGGCTAGCCAGGTCAACAGGCCGTTCTGGGCGTGCATCCGGTTTTCGGCCTGGTCCCAGACGACGGCGTTGTCGCTCTCGAGGGCGTCATCGGTGACTTCCTCGCCGCGGTGGGCGGGCAGACAGTGCATCAGCGGGCGGTCGCCCAGCAGGTCGGTCGTCACCTGAAACCCGTCGAACGCCCGGAGTTTCTCCTCGCGTTCGTCCTCCTGGCCCATCGAGACCCAGACGTCAGTGTAGACGGCGTCAGCGTCGGCCACGGCAGCCTCGGGGTCGGCCGCCCGCTCGGGTGGGTTGCCGAGCGCGGCCGCCCGCTCGTAGACGGCGTCGTCGACCCCGTAGCCCTCGGGGGTGGCGAGGGTCACGTCTAGCCCGACCATCGCCGCGCCGAGCACGAACGACTGACAGACGTTGTTGCCGTCCCCGACCCACGCGACCCGGGCGTCGAAGCCGAACGTCTCGCGGACGGTCAACAGGTCAGCGAGCGTCTGGCAGGGGTGGGCGCTGTCGGTCAGCCCGTTGACCACGGGGACGGTTGCGTAGGCGGCGAGTTCCTCGACATCCCGGTGGTCGAACACCCGTGCCATGATGAAGTCGGCGTAGCGGGAGACCGCACGGGCGGTGTCCCGTATGGGCTCGCCGTGGCCCAGGTGGATGTCGTCGGGCCCCAGGAAGATGGCGTGGCCGCCGAGTTGTGTCATCCCCGTCTCGAAGGAGACCCGGGTGCGCGTCGAGGGTTTCTCGAATATCATCGCGAGTGTCCGGCGGGCAAGGGGGTTACCCGCACCCGGGCCGGCGGCTTTGAGGTCGGCCGCGCGGTCGAGTACGCTCTCCAGGTCCGCGACACCCAGGTCGTCGATATTGACGAGATTCATCAGTCCTCCAGCAGGCGTTCGGTGACGCTCTCGAGGATGGCCACGGTCTCGTCGTACTCGGCCAGCCCGAGATGTTCGTTCGGCGAGTGGTCCAGGTCGGAGTTGCCGGGGCCGTAGGTGACCATCGGACAGTCCCAGTGTTGGGCGTAGACGTTCATATCGCTGGTCCCGGTCTTGCGGAGCAGCCGGGGGTCACCCCCGCGCCCACGGATGGCCGCCCGGAACGCCCGCGCAACGGGGGTCCGGGGGCTCTGCATCACCGGCTCGACCTTGTCGTCCCAGTGGACCGTCCCGAGTTCGAGGTGGCCGTCGGCGATCTCGCGGACCTCGTCGGTCGTAAACTCCGGGGGGACCCGCAGTTGGACGTCGATGGTCGTCTCCACGGAGAGCCCGTCGTCGGTGATCCCGCCGTCGAAGGAGACCGGCTTTGTGGTCACCCGCTCGAAGACGGGGACCCACTCGTCGTGGCCGAACTCCGCCTCGACGCGGTTCCACCACCCGATCCCCTCCTGGATGGCGTTTTGGTCCGGCCGCGAGGAGTGGCCCGACTCGGAGGTGGCGACGTAGGTCCCCCCGAGCAGTCCACGGTACCCGAGGGTGATCCCCTCCCAGCCGGAGGGCTCGCCGTTGATCACCGCCTCGGGGGCCGGCCGGTCCTCGGCGAGGTAGCGACCGCCGCGGGAGTCAACCTCCTCGCCGACAACGCCGGCAAAGCTCGCACCTGTCCGGACCGCGGCGACGGCCATCGCCGCCAAGGGGCCTTTGGCGTCGACGCTCCCCCGGCCCCAGAGCACGCTCACTGTTCCCGCGGCCTCGACGCCGGTTGGCGGCTCGTCGTCGCCCCAGCGGACGTCGACGTGGGGCATCTCCTCGACCCGGACCGGGATGTCGCCGGGGACGGTGTCGATGTGGGAGGTGAGGAGGACGCCGTCGTCGGCTGGTGCCCGGAGGTTCCCGACCTCGTCGATATAGGCCTCGCGGCCGTGGCGCTCGAAGTACCCTTGCAGTTGCTCGGCGCAGGGCCGCTCGTCGGGGGTGACCGAGGGGACCGAAACCAGCTGTTTCAGTAGCTCCCGGGGCTCGGTCCCGGCGCGCTGGGCGGTCGTCATCCGACCACCTCCGCCATCGCCTCGACGATACGGTCGGCGTGGCGGCGCTCGAGTGTCAGCGGCGGGAGTAGCCGAACGACCGTCCGGCCTGCGGGGAGCGCGAGCACCTGGTGGTTCACGGCAAGCTGCTTGAGATAGCGGTTTGCGCCCCGCTTGACCTCGATACCGATCATCAGCCCCTCGCCGCGGACGTCACGGGCGTTCTCCAGGGTTGTCTGTAGCTCCTCACGCAGGTACGCACCGACGTCAGCGGCGTGTGCGGGGACCTCCTCCTCGACGACCGTCTCGACCGTCGCCTTCGTGGCCGCCGAGATGACCGGCCCACCCGAGAACGTGGAGGAGTGGGAGCCGTAGTCCTCGGCGACCCAGTCCCGACAGAGTGTCGCGCCGACGGGCAGGCCGTTGCCGAGCCCCTTTGCCGCCGTGAGCATGTCCGGGACGACGTCGGTCCACTCGGCGGCCCACAGGGTTCCCGTCCGGCCCATTCCGGTCTGGACCTCGTCGAAGATCAGCGCCGCCCCCTGCTGTGCGGTGTGGACACGGGCGGTCTGGAGGAACCGCTTTGTCGGGGGGTTGATCCCACCCTCGCCCTGGATGGGCTCGACGATCACGGCGGCGGTCTCGTCGTCGACCGCCTCGGCCATCGCCTCGCTGTCGCCGTAGGGGACGAACTCGACGTCACCGATCAGCGGCTCGTACGGTTTCTTGTACTTCTCCTTCCAGGTCGTCGACAGCGCCCCCATGGTGCGGCCGTGAAAGCCCTGCATGGTCGCGATGATCTTCGTCCGGTCCTTGTCGGTGGCGGCGCGGGCGAACTTCAGCGCGGCCTCGTTTGCCTCCGTCCCGGAGTTACAGAGCCAGGTCTTCCCGACGTCGCCGGGGGCCGTCTCGGCCAGTAGCTCGTACAGCTCCGTCCGAACCCCGACGGGATAGGAGGCCTGGACGTAGGTGAGTCGGTCGAGTTGGTCACGGACGGCCTCCTGGACAGCCGCGTGGCCGTGGCCCAGCGGAACACAGGCGTAGCTGGCGCCGGCGTCGAGATACTTGGTCCCC
>JBLGCN010000098.1:0-7293 GCA_047617405.1 Natronomonas sp. | reverse complement strand
CCGGGCCGCCGAGTCGACCGCGACCACGTCGAAGGAGGCGTCGTCCTCGATTTCGAGGGTGACGGGGACCGTCCGGCTGACGGTCCGCTGGGTCTCATCGCCGTCGTTCTCGTCGATCCGGGAGGTTAGGTGTACCTCACATCGACATCCACGGTGTAGGTGCCCGGGTCGGCGTCCTCGTCGACGGTGATGGGGACCGACAGCGGCGGCGCCGACCCTTCGGGCAGTGTTCCGACCGCCTTCGTGCCGGCCCTGACGTCAATCGGCACGTCGTCGTCTTGGACGGTGACGGTCAGGCCGCGTGCGGTCGTGACCCGGTCAGCCATCTGCGGGTTCCGGGCCGAACCGGAGTCCACGTCGCCGCGGTTGATCACCTGCAACTCGAGTTGTGTCTCCTCGCCGGGCGTGACGGTGTTGTCGCTGAGGGCAGCATCGAGTTCGGGTTCGCCGCTGACATCCGCGGCCGTCGGGCCCGGGACGACAGATAGCACGACTACGAGCGCAACAAGCAGGCGCAGGTACCTCATTGATACTGCCTCTTATTACGGTAGCTCACGGGTATACCTGTCCGAAACGGCGACAAACGGAAGTTCTGTTTGTTCTAAAATACTAACAGCCGGCGACGGTACCGGTACCGGGGTACCACGGGTGTGTGGTGACCGGTGACAGTATCAGGACGTAACCACACAGTGTGACTGACACCGAGAACCAGCCCTGGTCCGGACGGTCCGACGGGCCGGTACCCTCCGGCCGCCGGTACGCGCAACGTGAGGTCGGCGACCAGTTGGCCGTCTACGACCGGCGAAACCACCGGGCGTGGGTCCAGTCGGGTGCGGCGGTCAGGGTGGAGTCGATGGCCTGACACCGGAGTTACGGGAGGCAACCAGGTAACTGAGTTTAAGTCCCCGTGATCCGTAGCCGAGGTATGGAGGACAGTAACCAGGACCACTTGGCGGTCTGGTGCGCGGGTGACGAGTGGTGTCCGATCACGACGACAGCAACGCTGATCGGCCGGAAGTGGCACCCGGTGATCATCCACCGCCTGCTGGAGGGGGGGCCACAGGGGTTCAACGCACTGAAGCAGTCCGTCGACGGTATCTCGAGCAAGGTCCTCTCCGACAGCCTCGACGACCTCAAGGACGCGGGGCTGGTCGACCGGGCGATCATCTCGGAGAAGCCGTTTCGGGTGGAGTACTCGCTGACCGAGTCCGGCGCGGACCTCGAACCGGTCGTCAAGGCAATGCGGGAGTGGGGTGAGCGCCACCTGATACCCGCCGAGGACCGCTCCTCGTCGGTCGTCTGACCGCCACACCCCTCAGGGCGAGCCACGGCCGATCGAACGGTGGGTCTCGACCAGGTCCTCGAACCCGTCGACCCGTTCCCGGAGGTCCGTCGCGAGTTCGTCGGCCCGCTTTTCGAGTCGCCGGAACTCCTCGTCCGCCTCGAGTGCCGCCCGCGTCTCCTCCGCTCTGAGTACGGAGAGTTTCGAGATGACCCGAAAGAACTCCCTGAGACGGTCGTCCGTGCTGTCCGGGGGGCCAAGATGCTGTTCCAGCGTCCGCAGGATTGTCTCCCGGTCGACCGGCTTGCAGAGGTAATCGTCGAAGTCCATCTCCAGAATATTCAGGTCCGGGTCGACGGCGGTTACCATCACGACCACACCGTCGTAGCCACGCCCTCTGAGCCGCTCGAGGACGTCGTCACCGGAGAGACCCGGCATCCGGCGGTCGAGCAGGACCGCGTCGACGTCATCGTCGACGGCCGCAAGCGTCTCCTCCCCGTCGTAGGCGACCCGGGTCTCGTAGGTGTCGTCCAGTCGGAGGGCGTAGGTATCCGCGACAGCAGCCTCGTCGTCGGCCACGAGCACGACCGGACAACTCGGTGCCACACCGTCGGTTCGACCAGGGCCCGTATAGGCCCTTTGTCCGGCCGTGTGGGGTGTCAGCCGTGGTGGCGTCCGATCTCTTGGAACGCGGTGTCGATGTCCTCGAAGCCTTCGAGAGCATCGTCCATCTGCTCTTTGAGGTCGTCTGCCCGCTGGGAGAGGTCCTGGAGTCGGTCGTTCTCGCTGACCTCCTGGGCCGACAGTTCCGCCTCCAACAGTGCGAGCTTCGAGGTGACCTTCATATACTCCGAGAGCCGCGTGTCGTACCGTTTGGCGCGGATCTGCTGGCTGATGGCCGCCGTCAGGTCATCCTTCTCGACGGGCTTACACAGGTAGTCGTCAAACGGCATGTCGATGATGTCCATCCCGGGGTCGACGGCGGTGAGCATGATCACCCGGGTGTCGTGGCCCTCGTCGCGCAGCTGTTCGAGGACCTCGTCGCCGGAGAGGCTCGGCATCCGGCGGTCAAGCAGTACGATGTCGACATCGTCGTCGACGGCTGCAAGCGCCTCCTCCCCGCCGTAGGCGACCCGGGTCTCGAACGCCGTCTCGAGGCGGAGTGCGTACACGTCGGCAACCTCGGGCTCGTCGTCGACGACGAGCACGGTCGCCCGAGTGCTCTCCGACACAGCGATGACCACGACACCGCCGGTAATAAGTGTGTGTCATCCGCTTGCCCCCCCGGTAGCGGGCGCGCGGTCGGCGGGTAGAACCGCGTAGCGGAAGTTTAAAGCCCGGCTGAAATCGAGTCCTGACCACGGATGCTCGCGCCACTCCAGCTCGTCGACAGCTTCCTCCTCAACTACAACGTGGGGGACGCGTTTGTGGTGGTGTTTGCGCTCGGGCTGCTCGCGACACTCCCGCTGCGCTCCCGAAAGGTGACCACGCTTCACGTCACCGTGTTCGGGCTTGTCTTCCTACTGACCCCCGCGAGCGCCATGAGCGTCGAAGGCCCGACACACCTCCTCGGGAGCCCGTTCCAGTACAAGATGCTCGGGCTACTTCTGCTGGTTGTCGGCCCGGTCCTCTACGCCAGCGCGAAGCGGTAGCCCGGCCGCTCCGGCGGTTATCGGTCGGCACGAGCGTGTCCCGCGGGCAAGGTTAATGCGTTCCCACCGCAACTGTTCTACATAATGGGTGTCGCCACGAGCGAGCCATGAGCGGGGACGAGGACTGGTTCGAGCAGGCCCTCGAGGACGCCGACGAGGACAGCGAGCAGCACAGCAACGGCGACGAGAACACCGGAGACACGGCCACGAGCGACACCGAGGACCTGTTCGACGACTCCGCCGGTGAGGGGGATGCCGATGACCCGTTCGACGACTCCTTTCGCGAGGCTGGTGGGGCGTCCGGCGGTGACGTCTCACCCGACGAGGGGGAGAGCGACCCCGCCTCGTTCAGCGAGGGCGACGGGGACCTGTTCGACGACGACTTCACGAGCGCCTTTGGCGGCAGCGAGACGGAGTTTGACGACGAGGACTTCGAGTCCAGTATCCCCCGCATCGACACCGGGATCGAGGGGCTGGACAATATGATCCTCGGCGGGGTCCCGGCGCGACACCTCATCGCCTGTATCGGCGGGGCCGGCAGCGGCAAGACCACCTTCGGGCTACAGTTTCTACACCACGGGCTCGAACACGGGGAAAGTGGGGTGTTCATCACGCTCGAACAGAGCTACGAGGATATCATGGACACCGCCAACGGGCGGGGCTGGGAGTTCGACCGCTACGAACAGGCGGACGCGCTGGCGGTCGTCGACCTGGACCCCGTGGAGATGGCAAACAGTCTCGACAACATCCGCGGCGAGCTTCCGGAGTTGGTGCGGGACTTCGACGCCGACCGGCTCGTACTCGACTCCGTCTCGCTTCTGGAGATGATGTACGACGACGAGGCCCGTCGCCGGACCGAGGTGTTCGATTTCACGCGCTCGCTGAAGCAGGCAGGGGTCACGACATTCCTCACCAGTGAGGCCAGCGAGGACAGCGAGTACGCCTCCCGCCACGGCATCATCGAGTACCTCACCGATGCGGTCTTTTTCCTCCAGTACATCCGCGGCCAGTCCCAGGAAACCCGGCTCGCGGTGGAGATCCAGAAGATCCGCAACGCCAACCACTCCCGGGAGCGCAAGCCCTACGAGATCACCGGCGAGGGGATTTCGGTCTACCAGCAGGCCAACATCTTCTAGACCACCTTTTTTTGCCTCGGGTACGCTCCCTTCGGTCGCGCACCGCGTGGCGGCTTCGCCGCCACGACATACAGTTGCGGGCCGACCGCCCGCAACTCGCTCGGCGCCAAAAAGTGGGCGAGAAAGCCCGGTGGTCGGCCTGCCCTTCCCCGTCCCCGCGCGATGAACCGCGCTCGTGGCCACTGCCTTCGTGTGTCGTCGCGTGATTCGGCCTCCCGTTTGCGGCTCAGCGCACCACGGTCACGGGGACCGGCGAGCGCCGGATGACGGTCTCCGCGACGCTTCCGAGCAGGAGCCGTGAGACCCCCTGCCGGCCGTGGCTGCCCATCCCGACAAGGTCAATACCGTTGTCCTCGTCGCCGGCAAAGTCGACGATGACGTCCGTGGGCTTGCCGACCTCGGTGGCCCGCTCAACGGTGACCGCTTCGCCGACCGCCCCCTCGACCTCGTCGAACACCTCCTCGGCTCGCGCCTGCTCGCGCTCGTACCACTCCTCGGAGAAACTGGGGAGGGTGGCGCTCGGATAGCTGGTCTCCCTTGCGGGGTCGATGACGTGCAACAGGACCATCGTCGCCTCCGGGAACTCCTCAACGACGAACTTCGTCGCTTCCAGCCCCTGCTCCGACCCGTCCACCGGAACGAGCACACGCTCTATCATACCGACACTACCGCCACCCGGTGCATAACGCTTGCCTCCGTTCCCCGGCGGGATGTGTCCGGGCGCGTCGACCCCCGCCCTCCCGCCCGGGCCGGACGCCGCTCAGCCCCGGCCGTGTCTGGTCACACAGTGTGGTAGCCCGACCAGCTCGACAGGCTCGGAGTTATCCGGCGAGTAGACCACCATCTGGCCTTTCTCCATGTAGGGCACCTTCGACTCGAGGTTGCTGGGGATATTGACCGCCGAGATGGCGTCCTCGTCGCCGAGGTTCAGCACGGCCGTCGTGTTGACCTGCTTGAACACAGGGTCGGCGATATCCTGGGGGTCCTGGGTGACCAGAAAGAGGCCGAGCCGTTCCTTCCGGCCCTGTTTTGCGGCCTCGGTGAACTTCCCGATCACCTTCCGGGCCTGGACGCTGTCGGCGTCGGTCAGGAAGCTGTGGGCCTCGTCCATCCCCACCACCAGCGGGGTCTCCTTGATCCGGTCGTACCGGGGGTCGTTCGAGAGCTTCTGGTCGACGAGCAGGGAGGCAAGCGCCAGCACCACCGTCTCGGTGTCCCGGCTGGAGGTGATGTGGTAGGTTGGGACAACCGTCAGCCCGCCCGCGCGGACGAGTTCGTGGACCCGCTCGGTGACCGGCCTGGCGTCCTGGTCGAAGACGTTCCCGAACCCGCGGGCACGCCGGGCAACGGCGTCGAAGGTCGCCTCGTGGACCCGCCCGCTCTCGTCGAGGTCCTCGCGCAACCCCGGGTCGTCGAGAAACGTCATGAACTGCTGATAGGTTCCCTCGCGGCCGCGCTCGTCGCGAAACCGGGGCAGGAGGACGTTCGTGAGCGCGCCGTACTGGTTGTCGTTGAGGCCGCTGCCGGCGATCAGCCAGGGGTTGGCGTACACCATCGAGAAGGGGACTGTGAAACGGACCTCCTCGGCGCGGTGGCCGCTTGCCGAGTAGGTGGCCGAGCCGACCTGGGGGACAAAGACAACGGTGTCCTCGTGCCCGCCGTGGGTCACACCCTCCCGGTCCAGCCGGCGGGCGAAGTCCTCGGGGTACTCGCCGTCGTGGCGCATCTGGGCGTACTCGTCCTGGGGGTCGAACTGGACGACCGCGGGCGCGACCTCGCGGTCGGCGCCGGTCTCGACGGGGTAGCTCCGGTCGCCCAGATACTGCCGGAGCATGTTCTTTGCGGCGTGGGTCTTGCCCGACCCTGTCCCCCCCGCCACGAGCGTGTGTCGGAAGACCAGCGGGTCCCCCGAGTCGTAGTCGTCTTTCAGCCGGTAGTCGATGGTCGGCGGCTTCGCGGCCGTCCGGACCGTCTCGCCGCCGACCGCCAGGTGGCCAAGGAATACCCCCTCGGCGGGTATCTTCAGCCCGGTCTTGATCTCGGCTTTGTCCTCGGCCTCGTGGACGACCGACTCGGGTTTGGGGACCCGGTCGGTCATCCGGCGTCTGAGGGCTCCGTCGTCCTCGTACAGCACCGCCACCGGGTCAAGCGTCGCCATCAGCTTGAAGTCCTCCTCGTCGACCCCCGCCGAACGCATCGCCCGGCGGGCGTGGATCTCGGTGGCGTCGTCGGCACGGTACTCCTGGGCGTACTCGAGGGCGGAGACCCGGCAGAACAGCCGCTCGTCGTCGGGGTAGGGGGCGAGCAGGTATGACCCTACACGCACGCCCGAGCGGTTGTCCGCGGTCACGTACGCCCGCAACCGGGTCTCCGCCTCGTCCTCGGCGATCCGGAGCCCCTCGGCCGCGGAGAGGACGCCGACCCCGCGGTCCCGGCCGGCCGGCGTCGCCTCGTACCGCTCGAAGTCGTCCGCTACCGCCGGGTCGCCGCCGTCGTGGTCGCTGGTGTCGGTGTCCACGTCCCCGCTGTCCGGGCTGTCGGCGCCGGCCTCGTCGGCGCCACCCCCGTCGTCGCTATCAAATTCGGTGAAATCCCCGAGGTCGGACATGTCCACAGCATACCCCCGCCGGTACATACCCGTTTCCCTGCCGGAGCGGAAGTGGTCGGGTTGCGGGAGACCGAGGGATCGATACCGCCGCCGGCCACGATGGCTCGGTCGGTTCATCGAGGCATCCACACTCGCCGGCGGCTCGGCGGTTGGCTCCCCTTCGTGCCCCCGGCTGTCGGCCTTCTGAGTGGCGTTTATGTCGCCCTTGGCGGCCCGTTCAGTGGCGTCGCGCTCTCTCTCGCCGGCGACTACCTCGCGGTTATCGGGCTGACGCTTGACTCCGCGCTCGTGTCCGTCCCGCTCCCCGTGAGCCGTCTCGGACTGGTCCTCTTTGGCTGTGTCACGACGGTGCTCGCTCGCTCCGGCGCTCGGCGGGGGTTCGGCGTCATCGCCGGCGGTGCTGTTCTCGGTGAACGTCGCAAAGAGGTCCCCGACCGGCGGGCAAAACTGTGTCAGCTGGAGAAACAGCGCCATGCCGGTCAGGAGGGAGCCGACTGCGGCGAACACGGCACATATTTTCAGCGCTCGCGTGGTCGACGACACGGTCGGTTCGACAGCCTCGGGCGCCTCGCGTTCCGGCGAGACCGCTTTTTTATTATTACTGCGTCCTCCTGT
>JBLGCN010000097.1:0-7305 GCA_047617405.1 Natronomonas sp. | reverse complement strand
GCCGGGATACACAGTACCAGCGGGCAATATCGTATTTTCGCAACAAAACGGACACGGCACCGTCGGATGACCCCGTCGAGTCCGTCGTGACCTGAGCCGGTGTCTGCCGGGTAACTATTTAGGGCCTCACCTGGGTCGGTAGGGGTATGACCGCTGCGGACGACTACGAGACACGGATTGTCGACGAGGACGCACTCGCAGCCCACCTCGAGTCGGTGCTCGGCGCGGCAGCCGCCTACGATGTCGAGCGACACGAGGGGGGTCACTCGAACGAGACACTGTTTGTCACCTGGGGCGACCGCGACCTGGTCGTTCGCCGGCCGCCGCCGGGCGAGACGGCCGACTCCGCCCACGACGTGTTACGGGAGCACACCGTGCTGTCGGCGCTCCAGGACACTGACGTCCGCACGCCGACCGTGGTCCACGCCTGCGCGGACGAGTCGGTGATCGGCAGCGAGTTCTACGTGATGGAGCGCCTGGACGGGGACGTCATCCGGGAGGAGGAGCCGGGCCGGTTCGGGACGCCGACACACCGCAAACGCCTCGGCGAGGAACTGGTCGACGCGCTCGCCGAGGTCCACCAGGTCGACTACGAGGCGGTTGGCCTCGGCGACTTTGGCCATCCCGAGGGGTATCTCGAACGCCAGGTCGACCGGTGGTGGAAACAGTACGAGTGGGCCTTCGAGGTGACCGAGGAGGTCCGGTCGGTCCCGGCCGTCGCGGAGGTGGGAGAGTGGCTCGAGGAGAACGTCCCCGAGGCCCCGACCCACACGCTGGTCCACGGTGACTACAAGCTCGATAACGTGCTGTTCGGGCCGGGAACGCCACCCGAACTGGCAGGCGTCTTCGACTGGGAGATGAGCACGCTCGGGGACCCACTGGCCGACGTCGGCTGGCTGTTACACTTCTGGCGCGACCCCGACGACCCCGACCCGCGCGACGGGGACTCCGCCCCGGCGTTCACCGGGCGGGAGGGATACCTCACGCGTCGGGAGCTTGTCGACAGATACGAGCGCCGGACCGGCATCGAGTTCGAGAACGCACGGTTTTACCGGGCGCTGACCGCGTTCAAGATGGGGGGGATCGGGGAGATGTTCTTCCGGCGGTATGTAGAGGGCAACAGTGCCGACCCCACCTACCCGCTGATGGAGGACCAGGTCCCGCGCCGCGTCCAGCGGGCAACGGAGTTCATCGACGCCGACGAGGACGACCTCGTCTGAGTGAGGCGGGGCACGCAGGCCATCCGGTATCCGGCTCGCGGCGGCCGCGCCGTGGCGAGCGGTTCATTACCGAGGCGCGAGGACGGTCCAGCGAGGAATGCTCTTTCCGACCCACGTCATCGCGGGGTACGTCCTCGGTCACAGGCTCCGGCTGCCCGCGTTGCCGGCGGCCGCCGGCGCTGCCCTGCCCGATATCGTTGACAAACCCCCTGCGATGCTGGGACTGCTCGACCTGTATCACTCTGTGGGCCACTCGGCGCTGGTTTTCCTGCCGGTTCTGGTTGCCGGACTGGTCGTCTCGCCGGGGCGGGCCTGGATTGCCGTCTGTGTGGGCTGGGTCGCCCATCTCGCGCTGGACGCGACCCATATGCTGGTCAACGGCCGCCCGGCGGACACCGCCTTCCTGCTGTGGCCCGCTGTCATCCACTACCCGGACATCGAGTTTGGGCCACTCGAGTTCTTCGCGTTCTACATCGGCTCCCCGTCGTTTTTCATCGAGATGGTGGTCTGGGTCGGCGCCGCCGCGCTCGTCTGGCGGGCGCTCGTTGCCGGTAACGACCGGGCCACAGACAGAGTGTGACGGGCCTGTCGCGGCGAGCGTCGCCGTGGCACTCGTCACCGGCCCGGTTGCAGGGGTGTGGCCTCACGCCCGCGGCTCACACTGCCAGTAGGTCGCGTGTTCGTCGACGACGTAGTCGGCCGCCCGGAGCACCCGGCGAATCGCCTCCGACCGGTCACCGGACAGGCCCTGCTCGTGGACCTCCACGAACACCGGCGGACGGGCGGTTCGGAGCAGTTCGCGCCCGCCGCGAAGCACATCCGCACCCGCCCCCTCGACATCGACCTTCAGCAGGTCCGGGACCGGGCCGGCCTCAACTTCGTCATCGAGGCGGCGGATGGGGGCAGTGTGGGTCGTGGCCACCGCCGCCCCCCAGCGGGTCGCGCTCTCGCGGTCGAACCCCGACAGTTCCGGGTAGGTCGAGACGTAGAACTGTCGTTTGCCCGAGTCGGCACCCAACCCGACCGGGCGAACCTCGACCCGGTCACCACAGGCGTTGGCACCGAGGTTTGCCCGCAGCCGTTCGACAGTGTCCGGTGCCGGCTCGTAGGCGCGCACACGCCGGCCGGCACCACCGGATGCCACCGCGAGGGCGTAGACACCGACGCTTGCCCCCACGTCGTAGACGGTGTCTGACGGCCCACAGCGCGCACACAGCGCCTGTAACATCTCCTGGCGGCCGTGGCGGTTGTACAGGTCGTAGGTGCGGACCCAGCCGCCGGGCGTGCGCTGTGGGGTTGCGAGCAGTCGGCGGTCGTAGTTCGCACCCGCGACCCGTGAGTACGTGCGGTAGCGACGCCGCTCGAGCCAGGTCGACAGCCGAGCGCCCGGATACCCGGTCACATTGCCGGCTACGTCCCGCAGGGACTTGAGGGTAGGCGCTCGGACGGCCCGTAACCCCTGAAACGAGACTGTCGTATCGGACAGGGACCGAACGCGGCGCGCCGGGGGGCGGCAGCACCGGCCGACCCATCCGCGGCCGGCACTCCCGGGACAGGTCCCCACGCCCACAGCGAGAGAGGTATTTCCGAGCCGACCGGCAACCGACTGGACCTGGGCTCGCTGTCCGGCCTGTACTGGCTTGTCATCTGAATGTTAGATGTGACACATCTCGTACTGGGTCTGTGCGCACCCACGGGCCCCGTCGGCGCGGCGTCGGTCCTCACAGCCCTTGGGGTACGCCGGGGCGGTCGGGTTGGTCCCGTCCGGGTACCGCCGACGGGTCGTTGCCGCGGTGGGTGTGCCGTACGTCGCGAGCCAGATTGGCCTCTGGCACGCACCGAACCAGCCCGCATCGCTCGCCGGTGTCTCGCCGGCCGCGGTGGTCGACAGGTCTGTACAGGTCGTTCCGGTCGACATCTGTCTCTGGGTCCTGTCCGATGAGCGCTGAGCTACCGTCCCGTGCAGCCGGCCAGGGGGAGTCCCGTCCCGATGACCGGCACGGTACTCGCGCGTGCCGACCCGGTCTGGCCGGCGCTCGTCACCGGTCTCGCGGGCGTTCTCGGGTGGCTCACGGTCCGGTCGGTAGCCCGATGACCCGACAGCCCTCAGAGATGCGTTACAGCGGCTGCTGGGGGACAGGGAGGAACGGGTCTCGCTCGCACGGGGTGCGCTCACGGCCGCCGAGGCACACCCTATCTGTGAGGGGTCGATGGGGCGGGTCCGGCAGTTTCTGCGGGCGATGGTCGAGCCGGACGTCTCACACCCGCCGGAGGTCGAGTCACCTGTCGGCGCCCTCGTCGGAGACGCCGGGGCGGGGCGCCCTCGGGTCGGCGGTGGCTCGTCCGGCCCCCGGTTTCCCGGCGACCCGGCACGGTGAGCAGACGGTCAGACCGGGGAAGGGTCCCGCCGGGCCGAGTCGTGTCATTCGGGTGGCTGGGACACATACTGTCCTCATATGGACCCGACTGACCTCGATACCGTCCTGGTCGCCGGCGCAAGCGGTGGAACCGGCCGAGAGATCCTCCGGCTCGCCGACTCGCGCGTCCCAACCGTCCGTGCGCTCAGCCGTGACGACCGGAAGCGTCAGCCCCTGCTCAGGGCCGGGGCCGACGAGGTTGTCGTCGACGACCTGCTGGACCCACGCGGGCTGGCGGACGCGCTGGAGGGCGTGGACGCGGTGCTCAGCGCCGTTGGCTCCGGGCTCGCCGATATCCGCTCCGCCGGTCCGTTTGTCGACGGCCAGGGTGCGCAGGCGCTGCTCGACGCGGCGGTCGACGCCGGGGTCTACGCCTTTGTGATGGAGTCGGCCATCGGCGTCGGTGAGGACCCTGCCAGCCCGCTTGCCAGCCTGTTCAACACCGTGATCGGTCCGGTCCAGCAGGCAAAAGCGGAGACCGAGACGGCACTCCGGGCCGGCGGTATCGAGCACACGGTCTTTCGCCCGGGGATTCTGACCGACGGGCCACGGACGGACACCGTCACCGTCGCCGACCCGGGTGCGAAGCTCTGGGGCACAGTCCCCCGAGCCGACGTCGCCCGACTGATGTTGGCCGCGCCGGTCACCCCCGAGGCGACGGACCGGACGTTCGAGGTCGTTGGAAAGCCGGCCTTCCGGGACCGCGCGGAGGCGGTCGACTGGCAGGTCCCGAACCGCTGAGCCAGTGGGCCCGGCGGGCCCGGTGGGGCCGGTCGGACCGTCTCTGGGACTGCTCGTCGACCCGTGCTATCCCGTGTGCGTTGCCCTCGGGTTTGCCGACCCTCCCCGTGCCCTTCTTGAGTAGGGAATCTGCGTGCAGAACGGCGAGGTGAGGCGCAGGGAAACCGTCACCCCCGAGCCGTCGACATCGACTCGCCCCTCCCACCCCGCACGGAGGGGGTCGACAGCCGCGTACGAGCGAAACCGGTCGGGACACCGGCCCACTACCCCGGCCGCCCTCTCGTTCGCGACGAGTCCGTCGTGGAATACGTACATCGGGACAGTGTGAACCGTCGCCATGTCCGCCCGACTCTCCCGAAAGAGCGTGTTCGCCGTCTCCTCGACGCCCCAGCCCCGCATGAACCCCTCCTGTGAGAGGTGGTACTCCGCCGGCCTGGTGTCGGTGTTGCCTGCGAGCACCCCGACGCTCCCCTCGGCGTGGCGCTCGTTCCGGTAGCTCGTTGGCGCCATGTCGTAGGCGTGTGCAATCGAGTCGTAGACGAGGGTCTCCCCGAGGTCTAACACACGAAGCATCACAAAGACAGGCTGTCTCGCTGCTGTCTGTGACACACGCTGTCGTGACTGTGTTACACAAACTTACTACACTGTGTCTCCGTGCAACGCATAGCTCTCTGTGTGAGGGCACCCCGTCCGCAACCGGTCCGGGGGGCACGGGTCGCCGGCCCTGCACACTTATATGCTGGTGGGCTGAAGGCTCGGCTCCAATGAGAGCAGCACTCTACCACGGACGGCGTGATGTCCGCGTCGAGGAGACCGACGCCCCCGCTGGCCCCGGGGCCGACGAGCTCCGGGTCTCGGTGACCGCCTGCGGGGTCTGTGGGTCCGACCTGCACGAGTACGCTGCCGGCCCGATTGCGGTTCCTGCGGAGGACCCACACCCGGTCACCGGCGAGACGCTGCCGGTGTCGCTGGGGCACGAGTTCGCCGGGAAAGTCACCGAGGTCGGCGCCGGCGTGTCGGACATCACCGCCGGCGACCCCGTGACGGTCAACCCCATACTCTACTGTGGCGAGTGCCGGCACTGTGCCGCGGGCACCCACAACCGGTGTGAGTCCGGCGGCTTCATCGGCCTCTCGGGCGGCGGCGGTGGGTTGGCCGAGGAGGTGGTCGTTCCGCGTGAAAGCGCCATCGAGCTACCCGCTGACCTCCCGGTCGAGTACGGCGCACTCGCCGAACCGTTCAGTGTCGGGCTCCACGCCGTTCGCAGGAGTTCGCTCTCGCCCGGCGACTCGGCTGCCGTCTACGGCACCGGTCCGGTCGGGCTAGCTACCGTCCAGGCCGCCCGCGTGGCCGGTGCCCGCACGGTCTATGCCATCGAGCCACAGGACACCCGCCGTGCTCTCGCCGCCGGGGTCGGGGCAGACGAGACCCTGGACCCCACCGAGACGGAGACGGTCAGGCATATCCACGAGCGGACCGGCGGCGGTGTCGACGTCTCCTTCGAGGCTGCCGGTGTCCAACAGACCCTCACGGACGCGGTGGCGGCGACCGCTGCCGGTGGTCACACGACTGTTATCAGCCAGTTCGGAGACACTGTCGAACTCGACCCGAATCTCCTCGTCGCCGGGGAGCGCTCGCTCGGCGGGACCCTCGCCTACAAGGGGGGCCCGCGGTCGGACGAGACGTTTGGCCCCGTCGTCGACATGTTCGAGTCCGGCGCGCTCGACCCGGGCCCGCTTATCACTACCCGTATCCCGCTCGATGACGTCGTCGAGGACGGCTTCGAGGCGCTCCTCGACCCTAACCGGGAGGAGGGGAAGATTCTCGTCGAACTGTAACCCAGACGCCCAGCCGACATCACCCGGGGAAAGTTTCAATTCGCCATCGCGAGAGAGGCAGGTATGGCAGCGACTGGTATCACCGTCGGCGGCGGCGACCGCGAGGACCTGTTCGAGTACGCAGCCCTGGCCGAGTCCGAGGGGGTCGACTCGGTCTGGGTCGGCGAATCGTGGGGGCCGGCCTCGGTGCCCGTGATGACACAGTTGCTCGAGCGGACCGACAGGATCGACGTCTGCTCAGGCATCTTCAACATCTACAGCCGGACCCCGGGTCTCGTCGCCATGACGGCGAACACGCTCGCGGATATCGGTGATGGGCGCTTTCGTGTCGGCATCGGTGCGAGCGGCCCGGCGGTGATCGAGAACTTCCACGGCGCCGAGTTCGAGCGCCCGCTCCGGCGGACGCGGGAGTATATCGAGACCATCCGAGGGTATCTCCGGGGGGACCGTGTCGAGTATGAGGGCGAGTTCTTCGACCTCTCGGGGTTCCAACTCGACATGGATACCTACCACGAGTGCCCGGTTTACGTTGCCGCGATGGGCGAGACGAACCGACAGTTGTCCGGGGAGTTCGCCGACGGCTGGATGCCGTTTATTCTCCCGTCGTCGGGGCTCGACGACGCACTCGAGGCCGTCCACCGGGGTGCGTCCCGCGGCGACCGGGACCCCGAATCAATCGACGTGGCGCCGTGGGTTCCGACCTGTGTCTCCGAGCGCGACCCCGAGGCCGCCCGCCAACACGCCCGCTCTGTCGTCGGATTCTACGTCGGCGCGATGGGTGAGTACTACGCGAACGCGGTCACCAGCTTCGGGTTCGGCGAGGAGGCCGATGCCATCCAGGCAGGGTGGAGTGACGACGGACCCGCCGGCGCTGCCGCCGCCGTCACCGACGAGATGGTCGACGAGTTCTGTGCCGCGGGCACCCCCGCACAGGTAGCAGCGAGTTTCGAACGCTACGAGGCCGCCGGCGCCGACTCGCCGGTGGCCTACCTCCCGGCACAGAGCGCCCCCACCGAGATGCTCCGAGAGACCGTGAAGACCCTGTAGGTCAACCCCAGCCCTCGTGACCGGCGAACGACCGATATACCA
>JBLGCN010000096.1:0-7325 GCA_047617405.1 Natronomonas sp. | reverse complement strand
GCCACCGGCACGACGGGCGGGCGCGAGCGCCGCCGGGGGGCAGGCGTAGCGGACTGCGGTGTTCGACAGCGCCCAGCCGAACTGCCGGTAGTAGGCGTGGTCGAACGGCCAGAGCGCGGCGAGTGGGTACTCACCACGCCACTGTCGAAGGGCGTCCTTGACGAGTGTCTGGCCCAGCCCCTCACGGCGGTGTTCCGGCGGGGTGGCGACGGCCGCGAGGCCGGCCATCGGTAGCCAGTCCTCACGGACCCGCGCGCTGAAGTCGTGGTGGATGCAGACGGCTCGGAGTTCGCCGGCCTCGAAGACCCCGACCTTCCGGCCGAGCATCCCCGGTGTCTCCTCGTGTGAGTCGTAGCTTGTCGGGCCGCGCGCGGCGTCGAAGGCGTAGTCGACGAGCGCCTGGAACCGTGGCAGGTGGTCGTCGCCGAGTTCACGGACTGTTCGCTCGGGCATACCACTTAGTCGACGGGGTCCCCACGAATAGGTTCCGGCGCACACGGTCCGTACCGGCGTGTTCGTCCGCCCCGTGCGGTGACGAGGGCGCTGACTGGCGGGCAGTCTGTGTCCTCACTCGACTGCGCCGTCCTCGCGGAGCCGGTCGACCTCCTCCGGGCTCCGGTCGAGGTGTCCGGTCAACACGTCGTCGGTGTGCTCGCCCAACTGTGGCGGGCCAGACCGGACCGAGGTGTCGGCGTCCGAGAAGTGAAGCGGGTGCCCGTGGAGGGTCACCTCCCCGACCGTCTCGTCCTCGTACTCGAAGACGTAGTCGCGTGCGCGGGCCTGCGGGTGCTCGACAACGTCTGAGACCCGGTTGAGCGGGCCGTTCGGAAAGCCCAGGTCGTCGAATATCTCGCGCCACTCGGCGGTGGTCTGCTCCCTGAGTTTGGGGCGGATGGCCGCCATCAGTTCGGCGTAGTGTTCCTGGCGGAGCCGCTGGGAGTCGTACTTGAGCAGGTGGTCGGCATCGTCTAAGACCTCGGTGACGAACCGCTCCCAGGCGCCCCGGCCGGTGACGCTCAACACCATGTGGCCGTCGGCGGTCTCGAACAGCTCGTAGGGGACACCCGTCTGATGGCGCGTCCCGTAGGGTGTAGGGTCCTCACCGGTGATCCCGTGGCGGGTGATATACTCCTCCATGAACGAGACAACCGTGCCAAAGAGGTTCGTCTCGACCTTCTGGCCGGCGCCGTCACCGCCCGACCGCTCGCGCTCGTAAAGGGCGGTCAAAATCCCGATGAGGGCGTACAGCCCGCTCCCGATATCCCCCAGCGCCTGGCCGAGTTTGACCGGCTGGCCGTCCTCCGGGCCGGTGACACTCATCATCCCGGCCTCGGCCTGCATCACCAGGTCGACCCCGCGGCGGTCGCTGTCGGGGCCTTCCTCGCCGTAACCCGTTATCGAGGCGTAGACCAGGTCGGGGTTGACCTCCTCCGTCAGGTAGTCGTAGCCCAGCCCAAAGTCCTCCATGACACCGAGACTGTAGTTCTCGACGAGGATGTCCGCGCCGGCGATGAGGTCCTCGACGACCTGCCGGCCGTCCTCGTGTTTGAGGTCGACCGCGACGCTCTTTTTGTTGCGGTTGCGGGCGATGAAGTTCACACCCATCCCGCCCTGCTCGGGGTAACTGTGCCGCTCCGGGTCACCGACACCCGGCCGTTCGACCTTGACCACCTCCGCGCCGAGTTCACCCAGGACCTGTGTACACCACGGCCCCGCGCGGTACCGCGAGAAGTCGACGACGGTGAGATGCCCCAGCGGTTCGTCCGACATACACACACTGAGCGCCGCCCCCGAATAAAATCCCCGTGGCCTGTCAGGGGCGCTGCCGGGTCAGCCGGCCACTGAGACGGCCGGGGTTTAGGTTGGTGGGGCAACACCGAGCACCTATGAGCGGGAGTATTCGCTCCGAGGTCGACGGGCAGGTCTGCACGGTCACCATCGCGAACGAGGGCAAGCGAAACGCGATGGACTTCGAGATGGCCGCGGAGCTGACAGCCACCCTTCAGGCCCTGGAGGAGCGGGCCGAGCCCACTGTGGTCGTCCTCCGGGGAGCCGGCGACCGGGCATTCTGTGCGGGCTTCGACCTCGATGTCGACCGCAGCGAGACGCCGACGGACCTGAAACAGCGTTGGCCGGAGATGACCGACGCCATCGGGGGCTACCCCTACCCCGTCCTTGGGATGATAACCGGCGACACCTACGGCGGGGGTGTCGAGGTCGCGGCGGCCTGTGACATCCGGCTTGGCGCGAGGGACGCCCGCTTTGCCGTCACGCCCGCGAAGATCGGCCTGGTCTACGGCGGCCGGGCGGTCCACCGGATCATGCGTCTGGTCGGCCCGGCAAAGACAAAGGAACTGCTCTTTACCGCCGAACCGGTCGACGCCGACCACGCCGCCGAGGTGGGGCTTCTCAACTACGCCGTCGACCGCGAGGCGTTGGCCGACCGCACGTATGACATGGCCGACACCATCGCCGGGAACGCCCCCTTCTCGCTGCGCAAGATGAAGCAGGTCGTGGACATGATCCACGAGAAAGGCCGACTCTCCGAGGCGGAGACACGGTGGGTCGCCCGCGTCCGCGACGAGGCCTTCAACAGCGAGGACCACACCGAGGGGGTCGCCGCGTTCCGGGAGGGGCGGGACCCCGACTTCCAGGGTCAGTGAGGCGGCAGCCTCCCACTGCTTCGGATTAGCGTTGTTGGCGCACGCTGTGGCGGTGTTGCCGCGACGAGACGACCCGCTGCGAGGCCCACGGGCAGGCGTGGTCAGTCCACCCGCTCCAGGCCCGTTCGGGTGCGGTCGGTCTCGGTGTCTCCGGTGTTTCGCGTCTCCGCGGGCTCGAAGAGCAGTATCTCGGCCTCCTCGTCGGCGACCGGGCGGTGCTCGACGCCCGCGGGAACGACGAGCAGGTCGCCCTCGGCAAGGGTGGCGGTGTCGCGGTCACGGAACTCGATGTCGAGTTCGCCGGTGACTACGAGAAAGAGTTCGTCGGCGGCCTCGTGGCTGTGCCAGACGAACTCCCCCTCGACTTTCGCCAGCTTCACCGCCTGACCGTTGAGTTCGGCCGCGACCCGGGGTGCCCACTGCTCGTCGAAGCTGTTGAAGGCCGCACTGAGTGTGACTTGCTGCACAGGTGGGTTTTGCCCCCACGCGCTCAAAGCCGTTTGCCGGTGGGCCGGTGGCGTGTCGGTGGCCTGCGATAGCCCTGTGGGCCCCCGGTGTGCGCCGGACTCTATCAGCGGCTGGTCCGAGTTCGAGAGTATGACAGTCCTCACGCGGGAGGCAGGCCGATGAGACGAGAGGACAGGGAGATGGAGCGGCTGGTCGAGCGGGTCCGCGAGGCAGAGCGACGGGAGCTGGTTGAGGCGTTCACCGGGCGCACGAACGCGGTCCGGGCGGCCGAGCGGGTCGGGGTCGACGCGGTCATCGAGCCCGGTGAGACCCGGGACCGGCGACGACTGGTCGCCAAAGAAACACCCGGTCAGCCCGGTCTGATACCGATTCTGCGAGCCCTTACCGCCGTGACGAGCCGTGTCGGCGATGAGGGCCGCCGAGACAGGGTCCTCCGACACCGTCGATGAAGCTATGTGCGGTAATCAGTATAAGCGTGCACAGCCCCGGCAGTCGGCGGGTTACGCGTCGGGGTAGCCCCAGGGGCTGACCTCCTCGACCGTGGCCGCGACCCCCAGCAGGTCCGCCTCCGAGAACGTGGGGCCGACAACCTGCATCCCAACCGGGAGCCCGTCGGCGAGGTCGGCGGGGACGTTGACGACGGGGTGACCGGTGAGGTTGAACACCCAGGCCATCGCCCAGTCGGTGGGCATCCCCTCGGTCTCGACGCCGTCGATCTCGGGCGGGAACGGCTCGTCGTGGGTTAGCGGCGGCGTCGCCACGGTCGGACAGACTAGGGCGTCGTACTCGGCGACGACTTCCTGCACGGCCCGGTAGAGGGCGGTCCGCGGGAAGTTGCTGTTCGTGTACGCCGAAATGTCGTGGCTCTCGCCCACCTCGACGATCTCCCGGAGCTGGTCGGGAACCTCGTCGGCGTGTTCCCCCAGCAGGTCGTACCCCAGGTCACGGTTCAGCTCCGCGACGGTCTCCGCGAAGTAGGCCGTGACCGTCGTCATGTAGGTCTCGTTGACCGTGTGACGGTCGGGCGTGTCCAGTTCGACCGTCTCGACGGTGGCGCCCGCGCTCTCTATGTCATCCAGCGTGGACTCGATGGACCTACGGGTCGCGGGGGCGACCGGGAACAGGTCAAGCCCCGGCGAGTACGCGAGTTCGAGGTCTGTGGGGTCGCGGGGCTCGGCGGCGACCTCATAGTCGTCGGTTGCGGGCACACTGAACGGGTCGACAGCGTCGACGCCGGCCAGCACGTCGAGCATTCGCCCCAAACTCCGCGTGTCACGGGCCATCGGCCCCCGGACCGAGACCGGGGTGTGGCCGTGAAAGCCGTTCAGGTCGCTGCCGTTCGGGACGAGCCCGTGGGTCGGCTTGACCGAGACGACGTTACAGCACGCCGCAGGGTTGCGCAGCGAGCCGCCGACATCGGAGCCGGTGGCGAGCGCGACCAGCCCGTCCGCCAGCGCCGCACCCGACCCGCCGGAGGAGCCGCCGGCGTTGCGCTCGGGGTCGAAGGGTGTCCCTGTCGGCCCCACCACGTCGTTGACCGTCCGGACCGTGTGCCCGAGTGCCGGCGTGTTCGTCGTGCCGACAGGCACGGCACCTGCCTCCTCGAGCCGCCGGACCGTCAGCGCCGTCTCGTCGGCGACATTGTCTGACAGTGGCGCCAGCCCCATCGTGTGGGTGACACCCTCCTTCGTGTCCCCGAGGTCCTTGATCCCGAGCGGGACACCGGCAAGCGGGAGGTCCTCGCCGGCGGCGACCCGGTCGCGGACCTCGCGGGCCTGTTCGCGCGCCTCCTCGGCGATGACGGTCACGAACGCGTTGGTCACATCGTTTCGCTCCTCGATACGCTCAAGGGCGGCGTCGACAACCTCGACCGGGTCTGTCTCGCCCGCGTTCACCGCTGTCGCCACCTCGACCGCCGACCGGTAGTGGTCTGCCATGACAGCCACCTCGGGGAGATACGCGAAAAGGGTTGTGTCACCAGCCGTTCACTAGGCCGCGTGTGGCGGAGCTATTAGTGTCCGCCCCGCGTGGCCGGAGACATGAGCGGCACAGTCACGGACTCGGTCACCCGTCACGCGGAGCGCCGACAGGGCAAGCACGGCGAGGAGCACAGACAATGAGCCCGGAGGTCGAGCCCTTCGAGGTCGACCTCGCGGAGGAGACAGTCGCGGACCTGCGCGAGCGCCTGGAGCGGACCAGGTGGCCCGACCAACTGCCGGACGCCGGCTGGGAGTACGGGACCGAGCGGGAGCAACTCCAGGAGGTCTGTGAGTACTGGCGGACCGGGTACGACTTCGAGGGGTACGAGCGCCGGATGAACCGCTTCGACCAGTACACGACGACAATCGACGGCCAGCAGGTCCACTTCTATCACGTCGAGTCCCCGGAGCCGGACGCGCGGCCGCTCCTGCTCAGCCACGGCTGGCCGGGGTCGGTCGTGGAGTTTCACGAGGTCATCAAGCCGCTGACCGACCCCACAGCGAACGGCGGCGACCCCGGTGACGCCGTTGACGTGGTCGCGCCCTCGCTGCCGGGGTATGGCTTCTCCGGGCCGACGGGTGGGCGTGGCTGGGACATCCAGCGGATTGCCGACAGCTTCGCGACGCTGATGAGCCGGCTGGGCTACGAGAGGTTCCTCGCACAGGGGGGGGACTGGGGGTCGCTCATCACGGCCGACCTCGGCGCCCGCTACCCTGACCGCGTCAAGGCGATCCACACGAATATGCTGTCGGTCCAGCCCTCCGCGCTGGGCGTCGAGGACCCGATGGGCCTGCTGGACGAGCAGGGCCGCAAGACGGTCCAGGAGGTCCGGTCGTTCCAGGCCGACGAGACGGGGTATCAGGAGATCCAGTCGACCAAGCCACAGACACTGGCGTACGGGCTGATGGACTCGCCGGCGGGGCTCGCGGGGTGGGTCCTCGAGAAGTTCCAGACCTGGGCGGACGGCGGGCTGGAGGCCTTCGACCGTGACCGGCTACTGGACAATCTGACCACCTACTGGGTGACCGGGACGGTTAACGCCTCCACCCGGCTGTACTACGAGACCGACACCGAGGAGACGCTGCCGGCGAGCGTGGACGTGCCGACCGGCCACGCCCGGTATCCCGGCGAGATCTACAAGACACCCCGGCCGTGGGCCGACCGGGCCTACAATATCGTCCACTGGGCTGAGATGGACGAGGGCGGCCACTTTGCCGCGATGGAGGTTCCCGGGGTGTTCGTCGACGACCTGCGAGAGTGGCTGCGTGTCGTCTGAGCGAGCACGGCGGCTCGGCTACCGCGCCGAAACGGCGGCCTCACGGACCCGCCGGGCCGGTCAGGACTGCTGTTCCGTCGGGCGGATCAACAGTTCGTTGACACTGACGTGTTCGGGCTGGGTGACGGCGTAGTGGACGCCGGCGGCGATATCCTCGGGGTCGAGAATCGTCATCTCCTGGACCATCTCGGCCATCCGCTCGCGGACGTTCTCGTCGGGGATATGCTCGCCCAGTTCCGTGTCGACCGCGCCGGGTTCGACGACCGTGACCCGGACGCTGCTGTCGGCGGTCTCCTTGCGTAACCCCTCGGAGAAGGCGTTGACGCCGAACTTCGTCGCCGAGTAGCCCGCCGAGGTCTCGTTGACCCGCCGCCCCGCCACCGAGGAGATATTGACGATATGGCCGTGGTCCTGTTCGAGCATCTCCGGGAGCGCGAGCCGCGTGGCGGCCATCAACCCCTCCAGATTCACCTTGAGCATCTGCTGGAGGTCCGCGAGCTCGGCGCGCACAACCGGCGCGAGCAGCATCACACCGGCGTTGTTGACGAGGATGTCGAGCCCACCAAGCTCCTCTCGGGTTGTTTCGACCATCTCCCGGACCTGGCCGGTGTCGGCGAGGTCGGCCGTCACCGGCAGGGCTGTCCCGCCGTTGTCCTCGATATCCCCGACCAGCGTCTCCAGGCGCTCGGTCCGGCGGCCGGAGACAGCAACGGCCGCGCCGGCCGCCGCCAGGTCCACCGCAATCGCCCGTCCGATCCCGGATGTTGCCCCCGTCACGAGGGCGATTTCGCCGTCGAGGTCCTCGGTCGTTGTCATCACTCTCTTGAGGGGACAGTGACACCTCACCCTTCCGGTCCCCGACGGTGCCGGCAGGGTATTTAAGTCGACCCCCCGTGCAGAGGGGGGCATGGCACTCGACGATCGGATAATCATCGTGA
>JBLGCN010000095.1:0-7328 GCA_047617405.1 Natronomonas sp. | reverse complement strand
CCCCCGGAGATCCGGTCGGGGTCGAACGGCGTCGCGGTGTTGCCGGCGACACGGTTGTGTGTCCAGCAGCCCAGCCCGAACTCCGGGGTGTTGGTCTTGCCGACGACGATGGCGCCCGCCTCTAGCAGTCGGTCGACGAACACCGAGTTCTCCTCGGCAACAGAGTCCTCGAAGAGCAGTGAGCCGTTGGTCGTCCGGACGCCTGCGACGTCGTCCAGGTCCTTCACCGCGACAGGGACGCCGTGTAGCGGCCCTAACGGCTCGCCGGCCTCGATTGCCCGCTCGGCCTCGTGGGCGGCCTCCCGCGCCCGCTCGTCGGTGACGGTGACGAAGGCGTTGGTCCGGTCGTTGCGCGCCTCGATCCGGTCGAGGGTGGCGTCGACCACCTCGACCGGCGAGCGGTCCCCGTCGCGGATCTGCCGCGCCAGCCCCGCCGCCGTCAGGTCGTGAACACTGTTGTCCTGTGCCATAGCCCCGCTTCCGGCGCCCGTGATAAGTTCCTATCGACCGGTCTCGGCTGCCTCCTCATACTGCTGGCTGTAACTGTTTTAAGATATCCGCGACCCCGGGGTCGCGAAATTCTTTACAGACGTACAGCCGGCAGTATCAGTCCCACTCGGTGTAGCCACACTGTCCGCAGTGCTGGCGGTCGTTGTGGGCCGCGAGGAAGGCGTCACCACAGCGGGGGCACTGTTCGCGGTCGGCGGTGCCGTCCTCGCCGTAGAGTTCGTGGTGACTCATGCCCCCTCGGCCTCCGCCCCGGCGTCCCCATCGGCCCCGTCGCTACTGATCTTGTTACGGTCGAGCATGTGGTCCTGCTCGACACTCTTTGCGTGTCCAGGGGTCTCGTAGACCTTCGCGTGACCCACGGTCGTCCGCATCCCGAACTTCGTGTCGAGTTTGCGGACGACGACCTCCTCGGCGTCCTTGTTGAGCTTTGCCGCGAGCGAGTCCCGCACGGAGAGCCGCGACGGGGTGGCGTCCTCGTGTGTCACCTCGAATCTGACATCCGTCCGGTGTAACATCGGATTTCCGTCCTCGCTGACGATGTCGATATCCATGTTGCTATAGAATCCCGGCGAACCGGATAAAAGGATTTCGAAGCCGTACACGGCCGGAAACCGCCGCGCTGTGTCGGTTCGCGGCGCGGGTCTCGCGACCGGTAGCGCCCCGACCGGTCTCACCGCAGCGGTGGTGAGTGGACGTACACCCGCCTCGACTCGGGGTCGACACAGACCGTCGACGCCCCTCGCCCTGTGGTCCGCACGCTCGTTGCCCCGTCCAGCGGGCGCCTCGAGTCGTACCGCTCCCGACAGACCGGACACCGCCGCTCGTGTGCCACCCGCTCGCGGCTGTTCGGACCCGTATCCAGGGCATCCGGGTCCGTGTCGGCACCTGCGGCCGCTGTGTCCCGCTGACCGCCCTCACGCCCGGAGCCTCCGTCGTCGGTCGGCCCGCCGAGACCGTCTGTGACCGGCCGCTCAGAGCTGACGGCGTCGACGGCCGCCAACACGACTGTCAACTCCCGCGCCGTCGGGTTGCCGTCGACCGTCACGCCCTCTCGACAGGGTAGCGCCGCCCCGTCGTCGGTCGTGTCCCCTGCCATACTCACAGCGGATTGATACCGTGTTTCTTCGGGGGCCACTCCTCCTCGTGGGTCGTCCCGGAGCGTTGCAGCGTGTTAACGACCCACCGGCGGGTCTCCGTCGGGTCGACCGCCGCGTCGACACCGAACCCCTCGACTGCGCGGACGGCGCCGGTCCGGTTGATGAACTCCCGGACCAACTGCTCGCGACGCTGTTCGGGGTCGTCGGCGGCGTCGATCTCGTCGCCGTAGACGATCTCAACGGCCCCTTCGATCCCCATCGCGGCTACCTCGGCGGTTGGCCAGACGACGGTCAGTTCGTTGTCCGTCGACCGCCCGCCGGCCATCAGGACGTAGCCGAAGCCGTAGCCCCGCCGGAGCACGACACTGACCTTCGGGACGGTCGCACGGTTGACCTCGAACAGCACCTTTCCCGAGTGGCGGGCGATCCCCTGGCGCTCGGCGTCCGGCCCGGGCAACACCCCAGGGACGTCCATCAGGAAGAGTAGCGGGAGCCCAAAGGCGTCACACAGGCTGATAAAGCGGGAGGCCTTGTCACAGGCGGGCACGTCGAAGGTCCCGGCCTTGATCCGGGGGTTGTTGGCGACGATACCCACGGGCTGGCCCTCCAGACGGGCAAACCCGGTCACGATGTTGCGGGCGTACTGGGCCTTCAGTTCGAAGAAGGAATCACGGTCAGCCACCCCCTCGATGGCCCGGTAGATGTCGTAGCCGCGGTCGGTCTCGGTGGGGATGAGGTCGGCTAGCCCCGCGACCGCCTCCGCCGGCGGGGCCGCCCAGCCCTCGTCGACAGGCGGAGCGTGGTTGGCGTTCGTGGGGAGATAGGAGAGAAAGGTCTTGACGGCGTCGAGACACGCCCTGTCGTCCCCGTAGGCGGCGTCGGCCATCCCGGTGGTCGCGGTCTGGAACTGTGCGCCGCCGATTGCCTCCTTGCTCAGGTCGACACCCAGCGCCGCCTCCACCAGCGAGGGGCCGGCGACACCCATCGTCGACGTCCCCTCGACCATCGGGACGAAATCACACGACGCGGCGTAGTTCGTGGGGGCGGCAAACCCCGGCCCCATCATGGCCGACACCTGCGGTGCCCACCCCGACAGCTTCGTCTGGAAGACGAAATCGCCGCCGGAGGCGTACGGCCGGGCGTCAAGGCCCTCCTGGATCCGGTGGCCGCCGCCGTCGTGGAGGAGGACGAGCGGGAACCCCCGCCGGAGTGCAAGCCCGCCGACCCGCCGGAGCTTCGAGCCACCGGTGTGACCCAGCGACCCGCCCTTCACCGTGAAATCGGTCGCCACGACCGCGACCGGCCGGCCGTCGACCCGGCCGAGCCCGGTCACGACCCCGTCCGCCGGCGCGTCCTCCCGCTCCCAGTCCTGGGTCTCGGGCGTCGTCGGTGCCGGCCCGGCGAGTCGCCCGTACTCGTCGAAGCTGCCGTCGTCACAGAGATACGCGACCCGCTCGCGTGCGGTGAGCTTGTCGTGGTCGTGCTGTCGCTGGATGGCTGCCTCCCGCCCCTCGTCCCCGACGGCCTGTTTGGCCTCCTGCAGCCGCTCGCGGAGCTCCGCCGTCGAGAGTTCCCGCCGGTCGACGGGCTCGTCGCTCATCGCTCCCCCTGTGGCGGATGCCGTCGTCCCGTCCTGCGAGCCCGGCGGACACCCTCCGCTCGCTGGCAGTGTGTCATACGTGCACATCTCTGGACGGGGTGCCCGTAAATCGGTTGTGGTGGCCGCTATCCTCACCTGACACCGACAACGTTCGACAGGATTAAGTTCTCGTGTGTTGTTGGTATGAGTAACCATGACACACCGGCGCGGACCAGTCACCGACAACAACCTCTCCGCCCGGTGCGCCGAGGGTCGCCGATGAGCTTCGAGCGCTGCCCGGACCCGGTCTGGCTCTCCGGCGGTACACTCAATCATCTCGCGGACGAACCGGCAGACATGCCCAAGGCCGACGCCCCGGACGACCTCCCCGACCGCATCGTCAGCGTCCTGAAAGCCGCCGACACCGACGGCCCGGTTTCGGCCGGCCGACTCCAGCGGCTCCTCGCCCGCGACGGCATCGATGTCGCGTCGAGTGTCATCCGCGAGACCTGCTCCGCCCTCGCGGAGGAGGGTCAACTCGTCGAGGAACCCGGCCCCCGGTATATACTCGCCGAGGGCTGACCCGCCCCGACCGCGGTCCTCGCCTACTTGTCCCTCCGGCCCGAGGTGTGAGCCATGCCACAGTTCGACAACTTCGACCACGAGCCACACATGCGCCGCGCAGTTGCGCTCGCCCGCGAGGCAGCCGACCGCGGCGACCGTCCCTTCGGCTCCGTTCTCGTCCGGGACGACGAGATTATCGCGGAGGCTTCGAACCGGGTTGTCACCGCCGAGGATGCCCGCCGCCACCCCGAACTCGACCTCGCGGCACGAGCCCGCCGCGAACTCGGCTCAAGCGCACGCGCGGAGACGGCCATGTACACCAGCACCGAACCCTGTCCGATGTGTGCCGGTGGCATCCGTCACGCCCGGCTCGGCCGAGTGGTCTACAGTGTCGCCGGTGACGAACTCAAGGAGTTCACCGGCCGGGACCCGCCTGTCAGTTCCGCCGACATCCTCGACGGAACCACGGAGGTGGTCGGCCCCGTCCTGAACGAGGCGGGCCGACGGCTCCACGCCGAGTTCGACTGGTGAGAGCGGTCGCCCTCCGGGACTGCCGGCGGTTCCGCGTCAGAGTGTGTCGGCCGGAAGCGTCGGCCGTTACCCGAGCGGTTTGAACCCCACTTCTCGTCGAGGGCAACCACCTGTGGGTTGTCGGCGTCGACATCAAATGCGAGTTCCGGACAGCCGACGGCCCGCGCCCGGTCGGTAGCGTATGTCATCAGTTCGCGGGCCAGTCCGGCCCTGCGGTAGGGCTCCCGGACGTAGATGTCGTCGACGACCAGCCGGTCGGGCCGGTCGAACACCGCCGGCGCCTCGTCGATGTCGGTTGTGACGGAGCCGACGGGCCGGACCGCTCCCCCCGCTATCTCGGCCGGTCGCTCGTCGTCGACGGCCCCCGACACCGCCTGGGGCCCTGGGGCGTCGTCGCGACCCGCTTGCGCCGGAAGACACCCTCCTCGGCGACGGGATTTAGCTCCTCCGCGAGGGCGTGCCCCTCGACAGTCGTCTCCGGTTCGCGGTGGCGGGGCAGTCATAGCTGCTTGACGTAGCGACGGAGTGGCTCCTCCGCCGGCAGCGGGCGGATATCCATGCTGGCATCCCCTCGCGACACCGACCCGGTGGTGCCGGCTGACTCCGCTCACCCCTCGGCGAGTTCACCGACCTCCGCGAGTAGGTGGCTCACGTGCAGCCGGTCGTTCACTCACGACCGTCCGCGAGTTCACCGACCTCTGCGAGTAGGTGGCTCACGTGCAACCGGTCGTTCACTCACGACCGTCCGCGAGTTCACCGACCTCTGCGAGTAGGTGGCTCACGTGCAGCCGGTCGTTCGTCCCCTCGTGGAGGTCCATGTCGACCCCCCCGGCGAGCCGGTGTAGGCGTGCGAGCTTGGACTCGCCGTACTGCGACCGGGCGACCGTCAGCACGTCCTCGAGCACCTCACTCCCGCTGTAGCCCTCGTCGACCAGCAGGTCATCCAGCGTCGAGCGAGCGTCGGTGAACTCCCCGGCCTCGGCGGCCGCGAGCATCTCGCCGACCCGTTCGTCGACGCCGACGGACTGGAGGGTGTCGTAGGCTGCCTGCATCGTGATCTCGCCCTCCTGCTCGTAGGTGGTCTGGGCGTCGAGGACCGCCCGCCGGAGGTCCCCCTCCGCGGCCTCGGCGACGTACGCCAGCCCGTCCGCGTCGGAGTCGGCGCCCTCGGCCTCGGCGATAGACCCGAGTACCCCGACCACCTCTGCCTGGGCGGGCGCCCGGACGGGGACGGGGAAACACCGCGAGCGGATCGGCGGGATCAGCGCGGAGGGCTGGCGGGTCGCGATGACGAACTGCGTTGCCTCGTAGTACTGTTCCATCACCCGGCGCAGGGCCTGCTGGAAGTCCTCGCGCATCCCCTCGGCGTTGTCCAGCAGGATAGTCTTGTACTCCCCGGCGACGGGCGCGTAGCTCGCCGACTCCTTCAGGACGTGGTTGACCAGGTCAGCCTTCGAGGATCCCCGGCGGCGTTTGGTGGAGATGAACCGGCCAAAGCGGTCGTCCTCCTCGAGTTCCTTCTTCGTGGAGTCGAAGAAGTCGGCGACGTTGAGTTCGATGAGGTCGGCCTCGTTGTCGTGGGTTTCGCGGGCCAGCGCGCGGACGGCTGCTGTCTTCCCGGCGCCTTTCGGCCCGTGGACGACGAGATTCATCGGCTCCTGGACGGCCCGCCGGAGGTTCTCACGAACCCCCTCCTGTGGTAGGTCCGCGATATCGGGCTGGTGGCGCTCGGTCCAGAGTGGCCCTTCCATGCTGTCGACTCCTAGCCCTGCGGTGGGTACAAAGCTTCCCCTCTGTGGTTCGTGTGGGGCCGTCACTCGCTCCCCTCGGCCGAGTGACTGTGGCCTCGGGTGTGCCCGCTCCGGCCGCCCACCGCACCACACCTCCCCCTCGACCGCGTTGCTCGCCTCTCAGTCCGTTCCTGCGCCACTCATCGGCTGGAGGACTCGCTACCCCCGAGGACCTCGTGCGTGGCAGTCCTGCGATGGACCGCGCGATACCGCGCGTCGATGTCGAGGGTTCGGGAGTGCGCCGTTCGGCCCGTCCTACCGTTTTGCGTCGCGCAGCTGTGTCTTAAACCCGTAGCGGACGACGCCCTCCTGCTCGTATATCCGGCGAACCCTCGTCTCGACGCGGTCACCCACCGCGACATCGTGGCCGCCGGTCAGCACCTGGGTTGGCACGCTCGCCGACCCGCCGTTGGGGCCGTCCAGCGCGACGACTGCGGCCACGAACGGGCCGGAGCGGGCCTGTTGCTCGACGAACTCCGGGGGCGCACCGCCCTGGGAGATGGTCGTCGTCGCCTCCACTGCTCCGGTGCCGGGCAGTTCGACGTGCCTGTAGTCGACCCGCCCGGTGCAGTCGTTGCAGGCACCCTCCGGCGGGAAGTTGAGCGCCCCGCAGTCGGGACACCGGCCGGCGACCAGCCGGTGGCGCTGTGGGGTGGTGCGCTGCCACGACGGCACCGAAACGTAGGCCCCCCCGCCCTCGGGCTCGCCACCCGTAATCTCGCCACGCCTGCGCAGATACTCCGCGTAGCTGAGCCCGATATCGCCTTCGAGGGCAGTTTTCGCCGGCACGTCTGTGAGGCCGAGCCTGAGTGCGTTCGCCCCGGCGCCGCCGCCAAAGGCCGCCACGAGCACCCGCTCGGCGCCCTCGGCGCGGGCCGAGGCCGCCCCCAATAGCGTGCTCGCCGCGCCGGTGTCCCCGAGTGTCTCGACGGTCGACCCCGCGGCTATCGTCTCGGTGTCGACGCCCAGCGCCCCGGTCGCGCGGTAGGGGAGCTTCCCGTCCGGCGACTGGACTGCCGCGGCGTCGACCTCTGTATCGACCCCTCTGACCGCGCCCGAAAGCGCCGTCGAGAACGCCTGGCGGTCGTAGCCCGTGACGCCGAGCCCCTCAGTCTCGGCCTCACCTGCCGGCCGAAACCGGGTCCCGGGGTACGATTCGACGTGTGAGCCCCGCCCCTCGACGCGACCGGGCCCGTCGCCGAGGACGACCGCGGCGGCGCCGGCGCCGGCGGCCTGTTCGACCGCGCTGTCGGGGGC
>JBLGCN010000094.1:0-7365 GCA_047617405.1 Natronomonas sp. | reverse complement strand
AGCATGTCGTGGCTCAGCCCCGTATCGACCACGACCAGCCCCTCCGGATGGTCGACGAGGTAGAACGGGCAGACCACGGTGTACGCCTCGCCGGGGTCGGTCAGCTGCACGAGAAAGCTGTTGTCCAGGTCCCACGCCGCCGTGTTGAACTCGTAGACCTCGTTTGCGGTCGTCATATGACAGTCCCACGTGAGGTCCGGCAGAGATTAAAACCTACCCCGGACCCGGCTGTGGCGCCGGTCACGTCCCCGCGGATTTTTGCCGTCTCCGGCCGTTTCGCAGGGTATGCCAACGGAGGTGCCTGCGGAGGCGTTCGCGGACCGCCTGGCCGCGGTCCGCACACGGCTGGGGGAGACTGACGCCGACGCCGCCGTCTGGTTCGGTGCGACCGCGGTCGAGTATCTGACCGGATTCCACCACATCCAGACCGAGCGGCCGATCTGCCTGGCCGTCACCGCCGACCGGGTCCGGATAACCGTCCCGCGCCTGGAGGTCGAGCGGGTCTCGCCCAACCCCCGGGTCGACGCTGTCCACAGCTACTTCGACTACCCCGGCGGCGAGCCGGTGCCGACCGTCGTCGGGATGCTCGACGACCTCGGCGCCGAGACGGTACGGGCCGACGCCGACGGCGCGCCCGGCGTGATGGGGTACGAGGGGCCGCCGCTGTCGGAGTTTCTCGGCGTCGAGACCCAGTCGTGGGTCGACGGGATGCGCGAGCGAAAAAGTGAGGTTGAGGTCGGGTTGATCCGGGAGTCAGCACGGTGGGCAAGCCTCGCCCACCGCTCGCTGGCCGAGCACACCGAGCCCGGCGCCCACCCGGTGACGGTCAGCCAGCGGGCCTCCTTAGAGGGGTCACGGGCCATGCTCGACACGCTGGGGGACGAATACGCCGTCCGGACCCGCGGGGACGGGCCGGTCCACGCCGGCTACATCAGCGGCGAGGAGACCGCGCTCCCCCACGGTCATACCCCCAACGAGCGGCTCTCACAGGGGGACATCCTCGTCACCGGCGCGACGGCGACCGTCGACGGCTACCGCGCCGAGCTGGAGCGGACGATGTTCGTCGGCGAGGTGAGCGAGGAGGACGAGCACTACTTCGGGCTCATGCTGGAGGCCCAGGAGACCGCCTTCGAGGCGATGGGGCCCGGCGTCGACCTCGCGTACGTCGACAGCGAGGTGTACGTGTACCTCGAGGAGCAGGGGATTGCGGACCTGGCCCGGCATCACGTCGGCCACAACATCGGGCTCGGCGCCCACGAGCCCCCCTACATCGACCGGGGCAGCGACGGCGAGATGGAGCCCGGCCACGTCTACACGGTCGAGCCCGGTGTCTACACCGACGAGGCCGGCTACCGTCACTCCGACACCGTTGCCGTCACCGAGGACGGCCTGGACGTTCTCACCGACTACCCCCGGGACCTGGCGTCGAACGTCGTCCGGGAGTAGCGGCAGTTGTCGGGACGGTCGGGCCTCCTACCGGGCGGGATTGTCGCTCGGGGCGTCGACGCTGCTGGCGGTCGGGGGAGCCCTCGACGGCCCTCAGTCCGCGTCACGCTTGATATGCAGTGAGACCCGGCCGGTCGCGACGGCCTTCTCCCCGACGGGCGTGTCGCCGGTCACGTCCACGGCCACGACGCCCATCGCGGTGCCCGCACGCACGACCTCCGCCTCCGCGGTCAGGTCGCCCGTCGCCGGCCGGAGATAGCTGACATTCAGGTCTGTCGTCGCGTGGGGCGTCTCGAAGGGGTCCGCAAGCACGGTTCGAATAGCCGCGCCGCCGCCGTGGTCGATCAGCGTCGCGACGACACCGCCCTGCATGGTCTCCGAGCCCGGGTTCGCGAGCGAGTCGTCGTGGGGCAGTGAGAGCACGACCCGGCCCTCCTCCTGGTGGTCGATTGTGATGCCGAGGTCCTGTAGGTGGTCGTGGCTTGCCAGAAAGCGCCTGTTGGCGTCGGCGTCCATGCCGACCCCTCTCGCGCGGACGAACTTAGTCTGGGGCGTTCCCGGCACGGCCAGCGGGCACTGGCCCGACGGGGGGCGGGATGGCGGTAGATTGACCATCCTCGCCGGTGAGATGGGAGCATGGCACAAGCCGACGGGCCGACACACGGCTCGGCACACGTCAACGGTGTCGAACTCCACTATGTCCGGGCGGGTGAAGGGCCGCCGCTGCTGCTGTTACACGGCTGGCCCCAGACCTGGTACGAGTGGCGGGAGGTGATCCCCCCGCTTGCCCAGGAGTACACCGTCATCGCCCCGGACCTCCGAGGGATGGGTGACTCGGGCAAGCCCCGAGCGGGATACGACAAGCGAACCGTCGCCGAGGACACCCGTGCGCTCGTCCACGACCTCGGCTTCGAGGAGGTGGCGGTCGTCGGCCACGACTGGGGGATGCCCACGGCATACGCCTACGCCGCCCGCCACCGCGAGGAGGTGCAGGCGCTCGCGGTCATGGAGGCGATGCTGCCGGGGGTGCGCGCCGAGGACAAAGGGATGCTCTGGCACGTCCGGTTTCACCAGGTCCGGGACCTCCCCGAACGGCTCGTCTCCGGCAACGAGGAGGCATATCTCAAGTGGTTCTACCGGGAGGGTGCCTACGACCCCTCGGCCATCGACCGCGAGGCCCTCGATGAGTACGTCCGCTCATACTCCGCGCCGGGCGGGCTCCGCGGGGGTTTCGAGTACTACCGCGCCTACGAGGAAGACGCCGAGCACAACAGCGAACACGCCGAGGAGGACCTGGAGATGCCGGTGCTCGCACTCGGGGGTGAGGCCTCCTTCCGGTCGATGCCGGTCCAGGATATGGAGGCCGTCGCGACCGATGTCGACGGCGAGGTTGTCGAGCGCGCCGGCCACTGGATCCCCGAGGAGCGACCCGACTACCTGGTCGGACGGCTCCGGGGATTCCTCGCGGACGCCGGCTACGCGCCCTGACAGGTCGCTAATGCCTGGCGGGCTCGTATGTGCGTGCGTCGTCGACGGAGGGGGCACCGACGCCGGGTGCGCACACAGAGCCCCGGGTGCTCGCGGGGTTGAACGCCCGCTGTGGGCTCCCCGGCTCGATGAGGAGGGCCTCGTCGGCGCCGACAACCAACTCGCCGTCGGGCGTCTGGGCGTGTAACTCACCGTCGAGGAGAGGGAAGGCCTCGACCTGTTCGTCGTTGGAGTGGTACGACAGCGGGAACTGCTCGCCGGGGTCAGCCTCGTAGACACGCATCCCGGGGCTGGCGTCCTGGTAGTCCAGACCCGCCACGGCACGTATCGAGCGGACGTCGACGGGCCGCCCGTCCCACTGTTCCGGCGTGTCGGGGTCGACGTGGTGGTATCCCATGTTCGGCCGGTCGACCTCGGGGTACAGAACTCCCGCTGACAGCCGGGTGCTCTCCACAGTCGGGGAGCACCAAAGAAATATTACGGGTGGCGCCGAGGCAGTGATATGTCGACTCACGACCAGATTCGGATCGGAGGGGGAGCAGCGTTCGTCGCGGACCGTATCGAGCCCGCAGTCGAACTCGCCCGCGACCCGCGTCTGGACTACCTGTGCTTCGAGGGCCTCGCAGAGGTCAACCTCGGGCTGGAGAACTACCGGAAGGCTCAGGGCACGTCTCCAGGCTACAGCCGGTTACTGGAGGAGCGCATGAGGCGCGTTCTCCCGCACTGTCTGGAGAACAGTATCACGGTGGTGACCAACATGGGCTCGGCAGCACCCGAGGCTGCTGCCGAGCGGACAGCCGAGATAGCTGCTGGCATCGGCCTTGACGTGGAGGTAGCAGCGGTCGCCGGCTCCGACGTCTCCGACCAGTTCGACAGGTTCGAGCAGTCGCCGACATTCGAGAACGAGGACCCTGCGGACTACGAGGGCGACGCCATCAGTGCAAACGCCTACATGGGGGTCGACGGAATCCTGGAGGCGCTCGCCTCGGCCCCCGATGTCGTCGTCACCGACCGCGTCTCCGACGTGTCACTGTTTCTGGCACCGATGATTCACGAGTTCGACTGGCGACACGAGGACACGGCGACATCCGACCCACTCGGCCAGGGGATCGTCGCCTCACACCTGATGGAGTGTGCGGGACACATCACCGGCGGGTACTTTGCCGACCCTGGCTACAAGGACATCGACGGGCTGGACAAACTCGGCTTCCCGATTGCGGAGGTCAGTTCCAGTGGTGAGGTAGTGATAACGAAACTACCGGATACGGGCGGAGCGGTCACCGAGCGGACGTGCAAAGAGCAGTTGCTCTACGAGATCCACGACCCCGCAGCGTACATCACACCGGATGGCGTGGCCGACTTCACAGGTGTCGAGTTCGAGACGGTTGGGCCCGACCGGGTCCGCGTCACCGGCGGCGAGAGCGACCCTCGTCCCGAGAAGCTGAAGGTAAACATCGCCTACCACGACGGGTTCAAGCTCCAGGCGGGCATCGGCTACGCCGGGCCGGGGGCGCTTGAACGCGCGCAACTCGCCGGCGATATCGTCCAGGGCCGGCTCGAGAAGACCGACGCCGACTACGAGGAACTCCGCATCGACCACCTCGGTGTCGACGCCATGCACGGCGACCTCGGGGCAGAGCGGGCGGAGATGTCGCCGTACGAGGTGCGGCTTCGCGTGGCTGCACGGTGTGACAGGAAGGCAGGAGCCGAGCGCATCGCCCACGAGGTCACGTCGCTGGCGACGAACGGACCGGCCGGCGGAGGCGGCATGTCCCGGTCCGTCCAGCCCGTGGTCGGCGTCGTGTCGACGCTGGTCGACCGGGCAGCGGCCGAGCATCGGGTGTCGATGTACACCTCCGGCGCCGACGAGGCGGGGGAGAGTGTGCAGGATGCTACGACGGAGGCCGAGGCGTGACGATGTCTCCAGCAGAGACGGCGGGCGACGAACTCACCGTGACGGTCAGGGAACTCGCTCACGCGCGCGCCGGCGACAAGGGCAATATCTCGAACGTGGGGGTGGTCGCCTACGATACAGTCTGTTACGGCATCCTGCGGGAAGCGCTCACCGAGGGCGTCGTCGCACGCGAACTCGACACCATCGTCGACGGGGACGTCACCAGATACGAACTCCCCGGTATCGACGGCTTCAATTTCGTTCTTGAGGCGGCACTCGACGGCGGGGCCACCCGGACGCTTCGGGTCGACAGACTCGGGAAGTCCATGTCGAGTGCGGTTCTGGGGATCGAACTCGACGCGACAGTACCAGAGGGGTTCCGCGAGAGCGACCGGCTATCCTCGCTCGTCGCCGGGGGGTGACTCCACAGACACTACTGGTCGTTGTGACTCTCCCACGGGCGTGTGCGTTCTCGTCGCGGAATTTAGCGCCGAGTACGGCCGAAGCCTACGGCACTCACGCCCCCACCCGTCCTCGCCGGCGACACTGCCGCTACAGGCGAGGAAAACATCGCGAGACTCCGCCTTCGAACGGCGCTTTTTATACTGTGGGCAGAACGGCCCGCACAGACCGGGGTCGAGCAACCCACACGGACTCGCACATCTCAGCCCGCAACGGGCGGTCGAACGTGTATTCAGGAGTTGTCGAGGGTGCTCCACGTTACTGAGTTCGAAGATCCGCACCGAAGATGGGGGGGCGCTTACATTGAACTGAGGCGCCGCGCTATCCCGAGTTGAGCCGTCGCAGAATCGGGATCTCGTCGAGTCGTTGCTCACCGAGGATATCCCACTCGATTCCGGCTGGCTTGTCGGCAGTAGCCCCAGTCCGAACGGACCGTTCCGGGGTAAAGAGCCAGTCTATCGGCACGTCCTGCGGCGTCGTCGGGACACCCTCGTCAACGACCTGTATCTCGTGAACGGTCGTGACGGTCGTCGTATCGTCGTCGACCAGCCCGAACTCGCGGAGAATCGCGAACTCCAGGTCGCTGTACCCTTCGCCTTTGCCGACCCGTTTGCCGTCCTCGGTCATCGCGACGCTCCCGGAGACAATTAACTCGATTGGCTCCATCTCCTCGGGACCCACCGGCTCCCCCAGTTCCGACGACCCACCGATCGTCGTTGCGTGGTCGATATCGTCTATCTCCTCGGGGTCCAGCCGGAGGAAGCACTCCTCGTCCTGTAGCCGTGGAACAGCCATGTAGACGACTTTGCCAGCCTCCAGTGCCCGCCGGCGGACCGGCCGCTGGGGGGAATCCGGGTTCGACTTGAGTACGTCCGCACTTCTCCAGATGTCGGTCTCGACGAGGCGGTCCGCGGCCTGCTTTGCACCCGCGAAGTTGGGGATCCTCCCACGCGGGGGGAACGGAAACCGGGCCTCCCCGCTCTCCTCGAGCTCGTCCCACACTCGCTCGCGTAGCGCCTGTTTCTCCATGTCCCAACCCTGTCCCGCCGCGGTAGTATAACCCCGCCTTGTGCTGGACGTGGCTGTCGTGTCTCCCCGGTTCCCCGGGTCCGGCACAGACCTGGTCACAGGACCCTGTGTGGGTCCACTACGGGTCGTCACCGTCCTCGCGCTCTCGCTTGCGGAGGTCGACCCGGCGGATCTTTCCGGTCGAGGTCTTTGGTAGCGCGTCGACGAACTCGACCTCGCGGGGATACTCGTACTCGGCGAGACGGTCGCGGGCCCGCTCGCGAAGCGCCTCGCGCAGGCCGTCACCGGTGTCGGCGTCGTCGGTCGGTTCGACGAAGGCCTTGATCACCTCCCCGCGGGTGTCGTCGGGGACACCGACCACGCCCGCCTGTTCGACGGCGGGGTGACCCAGCAGCGCCTCCTCGACCTCTAGGGGCCCGACCCGGTAGCCCGAGGTGATGATCACGTCATCCTTGCGGGACTCGAACCACAGGTAGCCCGCCTCGTCCTGGCGGGCGAGGTCGCCGGTGAGATACCACCCGCCGCGCTGTTTCGCGGCCGTGGCCTCGGGTCGGTTCCAGAACTCGGTAAAGAAGACACGGTCGTCGTCGGGCCGGACGGCGATCTCCCCGACCTCATCCCGCGGGAGTTCCTCGGGGTCCTCGGCGCTCTCCGGCAGGTCCGGGTCGACGACCCGCACGTCGTACCCCGGCAGCGGCTTGCCCATGCTACCGGGCTGGGTCTCGAACCACCGGGCGGCGTTCGCAACCACCAGATTGAGTTCGGTCTGGCCGTAGTACTCGTTGACAGAGACACCCGCGAGCGTTTCATCCGCCCACGCGAGGATCTCCGGGGTGACTGGCTCGCCCGCGGAGGCGACCGTCTCCAGCGCCAGCCCCTCGGGGGCCTCGGCGCTCATCATCATCCGCAACGCGGTCGGAGGGACCAGCGCCTCGGTGACGTCGTACGCCTCGAGGAGCTCGAAGGCGGCGCCGGCGTCGAACCCCTCCATCGGGGCGGCGACGACGGTGCCGCCGTAGTGCCAGGTGCCCATGAGCAGGCCACCC
>JBLGCN010000093.1:0-7370 GCA_047617405.1 Natronomonas sp. | reverse complement strand
CAACTCCAGTTACTCTGTCGGCACCCTGGCGTATCGTATCGCAGGATGACATCGACCGCGCTGCACAACCCACGGATTGGCCTCAAGATGTTGCTGGTCACGCTGATGCTGTTGGTGGTCACCGTCGGGCCCGCCGCTGCTGGTGGGGCGGACCCGGCAGGAGCCGCGTGGGGGTATATCCACGAATACCTGGAACCACGTCACTAGGACCAATGCCGGCAGGGCCGAGGTCGCGCTTGCGTGACCCACCGCTCCCTTGCTACTCCGCTATAGGGTGATAATAAAAGCCTGAGAACGCCTGGGCTACGTTATTCGAGTTCGCCGGGGCTTTCGACCAGCTTGAAGCCCTCATAGCCGTTTGCGTCGACTTCGTCGAGTTTGTCACCGTATGCATCGATGCCGCCACAGTAGACCATGAAGGTGCTTGGCTTTCCGGGAATGTTCTTCCCCAGATACCAGGATTCGGCTTTCCTGTACATGGTCTCATCAACCAAGTCTTGGACGTGTGCGACCCAACTGTTCTCTGCGTCGGCGGTCGGTTCCATATAGGTGTAGCCGCTGTCGAGCACGTCCTCGATGGTGTCGGTGACCCACTCGACGTGCTGCTCGATGGCGACGGTCATGTTTGACAGCACGGAGGGGCTTTGTGGCCCGGTGATCGTGAACATATTGGGAAACTCGTGTGTGCCCACCCCGAGATACGTGCGGGGGCCTGCGTTCCACTTCTCATCGAGTGTCGTGCCGTTTCGCCCCTCAATGTTCAGCTTCTCGAACGTGCCGGTCACCGCGTCGAAGCCGGTGGCGAAGATGATGGCGTCGAGGTCGTACTCGTCGTCGGTCGTGCGGATACCGGCCTCGGTGAGTCGTTCGATAGGCGCCGCACGGACATCCACGAGGTCGACATCGTCGCGGTTGAACGTCTCGTAGTAGCCGCCGTAGCCCAGCGGCGGGCGCTTAGCCGCGTAGGGGTGGTCCGTCGGCCCCTGGGGAACGAGCCGTTCTGCGGTCTCGGGGTCGTCGACGATTTCGCGGATCTTCGACCGGATGAACTCCCGGACGCGCTCGTTGGACTCCTCGTTTTTCAGCAGGTCCTCGAAGACGCTGGTCAGCCGTTGCTCGTTGTCCCAGCGCTCCTCAAGTGCCCGTTCGACCTCCTCCTCGGAGGCCTCTGTTATCGACTCGAACTCATTCTCTCGCCCGAAGCCCACGGGCGAGGAGCGGGCGTCCTCCCACAGTTCGTCGTAGTTCTCCCGGATTTCCTCCCAGTCCTCCTTAGAGAGCGGTTCGTTGTTCGCGGGGACGACGTAGTTGGGTGTCCGCTGGAAGACGGTGAAGTGCTCGGCTCGCTCGGCGACACGGGGGATGGTCTGGATACCCGTCGACCCGGTGCCGACGATGCCGACACGCTTGCCGCTGAAATCAATGCCGTCTTGTGGCCACTTGGCCGTGTGGTACCACTCACCTTCGTAGTCGTCGCGCCCGTCAAAGTCGGGGACGTACGGCGTCGAGAGACAGCCCACCGCGGGGATAAAAAACTGCGTTGCGTAGGTCGACCCATCGTCGGTGTCGACCTCCCACGTGCCCGCCGATTCGTCGAAGGTGGCCGCGGTCACCTCGGTCTCGAATTCGATGTCCTTCCAGAGGCCCAGCTCGTCAGCCACAAATCGCTGGTACTCCTGGATCTCGCTCTGTTCGGGGAACCGCTCGCTGTACTCCCACTCGTTGCGGATCTCCTTGTCCAACGAGAGGCAGTAGAGCCAGCTGACGCTGTCGCACCGTGCGCCCGGATACCGGTTCCAGTACCACGTGCCGCCCACGTCGTCGGCCTTCTCGATGACCTTGACCGAGAGCCCCGTCTCGTCGCGGAGCCGGTGGAGGGTGTATAATCCGGCAAACCCCGCCCCCACGACGACTGCGTCGTAGTCCGTGTCCTCTATCGTCGCTGTATCGGCTGCCGGTGTGACCGAACTCATGATCTCTCGTGAGTTAATCTCCACCACGGATATTGTTTTCGTGTCTCAAACCAGGCGGTGTATCCGCACATAGCGTTAATTCCGAGTGGGGTATCCTGTCACCGTGGGAGCAAACTACCACAACCCCGATTGGGGCACTAGCTCACACTCCTGGAATAATTGCGGGTCCAGCGAGATCAACGGGATGATGATGAGTAGAGGGAGCGGAAATAAAATATCACTGGTCCGGAAAGAGTACTGGTAAAATCCATCTTGTGGAGGAACTATGATGTGTGGAATAAAAATCGCTTGTTTGAGGCTCCAGCACGGTATCCACGCGCGACCCTCCGCGCTTGGGGGCCTCCGACATGCCTGCCACCCCCCCGGACATTGAACCGGGGAGCGCGCGCAATGCGGGCGGGACGGCTCTTAACAGGAGTAGTCCGGGGCCTGTCTGACCGCGACCCCCCTCTACACACGGTAAACTAAGCTTAGGCGCGCGTATACGGCTGCGCCTGATTATTGATGCACTCGGTCCGCCTCCTCACCACCGGTGGCGCGGGCGGCTGTCGGTGATTGGTTGATGGATTGTGTTACTATCCTGAGACGAGATAGCGGGACACACACTACCGGAGCGAAGAGGTGCCCGAGAGTGCGCTCGCACCCAGGTGATACCTGGGTGTGTGTGTCTACCGTCGGTGTTGGTCTGTAGTATCGGTTCAACCTCCAGGCAGGCGCTTCGCGGCCGACTCTAGATAAGAAGATATTACAGAAGTTTGAGAGGATCGCTATTGAGGATGGTCCTTTATGCTGGTTACTCGCATCTCTCTACTCACAATGTCAGGGTCAGAGGAGCCTGATCGAGATGTGAACGCTCGTCAGCAGGATGAACAGCCACGAAGACAGCAGCCACGAGGACAGCAATCACAGAGACAGCAGCCACAAGCACAGCAGCCACAAGGACAGCAGCCACAAGTGCAGCAGCCACGGGGGCAGTACAGGCAACCCCCACAGCGTGGCGGCCCCTCGGTGGTCGACAAACTTCGGCAGCCGAAGCCGATGGGCTATCTCAAGGGGATTGTTGGGTCATTTGCTATCGGTGGCTTGCTCCTGGGAGGGCTGGCGGTCGTACTCGGGAGCCTCGGTGGGTTCTCGATTGTTCCGCAGGCCGTTAAGACCGCACAGCAACTCGCCGGCGCCGCCGGTGAGAGCGGCACAACTGCCGCTGCAGGCCCAGCACAGCTCCTGTCACAGGGGCTCTCGACAACCCACGCGGCGCTGCTGACCTATATCCCAAACCTGGTCGCACCGTTCATCGCCCTAACACTCGCAATCGTGTTCGCCGTCGTGATTGCGACGCAGATGGCGGAGTCAAAGGGTACGAAACTCGCAACCGCGGCGGTCGGCACCGGCGTCGGTGCATTCGTCTTCATACTCGGCTCAACGCTCATCCTCGGTCTCTTGGCTCCGAGTATCCCCCAGAGTCTGCTCACAGAAACTGGATTGGCCGGTTCTGCCAGCGTTTTCGGTGGCGGGGCTGACTGCCGCAGGTATCGTGTACGCTGCAGATTCTTTCCTCCCTCAGGAGGTCAGCGCGTAACTGTTGGTGCCACATCTTCCGGGTGACAGCCGGTGGCTGTCGGCGCACGCACCGTCGGTCGGGTTTGGTCACCTATCCGGTGGTCGTGGTCAGTGGGTGGTCGTTATCGGTCGGGGCAGTCGCTCCGCCGGTCGGCAACGGCCGGTAACCGGAGTCGGCCGTACCCAGCGCAAACTCGGTAGCGACTGGGTGGCACTGAGGCCGTCGTGGGTCACAATCCCGGGGGACACACTTGGAGAAGGGACAATATCTTCCGAGCACGTTCACATGTGCTCGGCGCGTGTGGAAGCGTTGTGACCGAGCGAAATGCACTGCCCCGAGTGTGGCGACGGTCTCTCTGCCTCCAAGAGGAACTCACTGACGTGATTATCACTCGCCGGGGGAGTTGCCCTGGCCGCCGCGCCGTCGGGCCAGACAGTAGCCCCATCCCACCGGGTGCGCTGACCGCTGCCGGCACCCCAAACCCAGGTGACTCGCCGCCGGCGTCCCTGTGGGCGTCCTCTCCCCCGCCGCGTCAGCGCCGACCGCGTACGGGTTGGTGTCACTACTGCCGACGCAGACAGTGCTATTCACCACCGCCGAGGATTGCGCGCTGTTTCCGGTTTCAAAGGACTTGACAAACGGGCAGGATTACGCTCAGCCTGCACATACTGACCATCGGATGAACACTTACCGAGGGCCCTGTTGTCGATAGGTACGCCCGCCGAAACCCACCACCGATTTGGGGCTTCTACGAGAGCCTGTCACCCGTCACCCTCGGTGTCGGACACGACAAACCACCCCCCGCGCTCCGAACAGGTCGTCGTCCGGGAGAGTTTTCGGTGGCTCGCCGGAGCGTGGTGCTTGACACCACGCTCGGTGGGGTCCTCCCCGTATGGAGCGCGTACGGGCGCCGAGAGGAGCAGCAAAAGACGGAGCCGGGCTATGATCGGTGTATGTTGGAGGCCCCAGCGTACGGTGTGCTACTCAGCATACCGATAGAATCGGGCCACAGGCGTGTGTACGGTCCCCATCTGAAATAGCACACCGGACCGGTGCGGGGGCGGCGCATTCATCACCCGGGTCACCGACGAAACGCTCGAACCCGTCAGTGAGACGGTCGGTTTTGCACGACAAAACTCAACTAAGTGGGCTCGCGCGGATTTGGACCCGACTGCGAGACTCGCCTTCGCTCGTCTCGCGCAGTTCAAATCCGCTTCGCGTTTCGGTTCGCTCCTCACGTCCGTTCGTCGCAAAACAGATGGGCTCGCGCGGATTTGAACCGCGGTCACGGGCACCCAAGGCCCGAAGTATACCAGGCTAACCCACGAGCCCGTACATTATGTGTGACAAACACGGATGAAAACCTTTCGTTGCGCCCGTCGGAACTGTTTAGACAGTCGCCGGTGACCTGCGGCACGTGCCGGACCGTCGCCGTCTCTCCGTGCTCGTCGGGGTGCTCGTGGCCGTCGTGGTCGCCACAGCGTACGTCCTCCAGAGCGTGTTCGCGACGGTCTTTTTCGCCATCACCGTCGCCTACGTCCTCTACCCTGCCCGGCAGTTCCTCGTCGGCCGCGGGCTCGGTCCGCGGGTGGCTGCGGCGGTCAGCACGGCCCTCGCCTTCGTCGGTGTCCTCGCGCTCGTGGTGCCGCTGGGCGCCGCACTGTACCTCCGACGGGGGGTCCTCTTTGCCTTTCTCGGGCAGGTCCCCGAACAGTTGACCGTCGCAGTCGGTCAGTTCTCCTATACGCTCGAGTTCGCTACGCTCCTCCGGACACTCCAGGACGCGGCGGGCGGACTCGCCGTCGGGCTCGCACAGCGGCTGCCGGCGCTCGCGTTCAAGCTGTTTCTGTTCACGCTCGTGGTGTACGCGCTGCTCGTCCGGCCCGCCCGGCTCGGCGAGACACTGCTCCGGCCGGTCCCCCACCAGTACCACGACGTGGTTGTTGCCTTCCACGAACGGACCCGCTCGATGTTGTACGGTATCTACGTCCTCCAGGCGGCGGTGGCTGTCGCCACCGTTCTGGTTGCTATCGTCGTCTTCCTCCTGTTCGGGTACGACTCGTGGTTCACCCTCTCGGTGCTCTCGGGACTCCTCCAGTTTGTTCCCGTTCTCGGCCCGAGCCTGCTGGTCCTCGTCGTCGGTGCGACTGAGGTGGTCGCGGGCAACCTGACCCAGGCTGTCGCCGTCGTCTCGGTCGGGCTCGTCGTGGTCGGCTTCCTGCCCGATGCCATCCTCAGGCCCCGACTAGCCCACATCACGACTGACGTCCCCGCGAGCCTCTACTTTATCGGCTTTACCGGCGGCACCCTCTCGGTCGGGCTGGTCGGGGTCGTCGCCGGCCCGGTGGCGGTCGCCTGGCTGGCCGAGGCCGTTGCGCTCCTGTCAGCAGAGACCGACGTCGGGGGCCGGGACACCACGGTCGACGACCTGGCGACCGGGTCCACAGGAAACCCAGGGACAGGGCCCGCCACGCCACCCGAGGAGTCCGGTGACCCTGAGGCGTCCGGGGCTGTCGAGGAGCCCGACTCCGACTAACTGTCCGTCCCCGGACCTGTCTCCGACCCGCCCTCGGCGGTCTCGATGGGCCGTCCGTCCCGCTCCCACTCTGTGAGACTCCCCTCGTAGAAGGCCAGGTCAGGGTACCCGAGGTGGCGCAGGACGGTGTAGGTGTGGCTGATCCGCCGGGCCGTGTTACAGTACAGCAGGACACGCCTGTCGGGGACGACCCCCCGTGCCTCGAGCAGCGACCGAACCTCCGCCTCGGACATCAACCCCCGGGTCTCCTCGTCGACGACCGCCCGCCAGTCTAACCGGACCGCGCCGGGGATGTGCCCTGCCGCGAACTCCCGCTCCTCCCGGGTGTCGACGAGGACAGTGTCGGGGTCCTCGACCGCCGCCGCGACCGTCTCGGCGTCGACCAGCGGTGTCTCGGCCGGCCGCTCGGCCTCGTATGTCGTCGGCTCGACCGCCGGCGCCTCCGTCGAGGTCTCGCGCTCACGTTGCCAGGCGGTGAAGTCACCGTCGAGCAGGTGGAGCCGGTCACGAGGGTGGCCGTACAGCGCCGCTGTCACGAGCAACCGGGCGGCAAAGACGCCGTGGTGGTCGTCGTACGCGACCAGGTGGTCACCGGGCTCGACCCCGGCCTCGCCCAGCAGGCCGGCGAAGACCACCCCCCCGGGCAACATCCCCTCGTCGCCGCCCTCGCCCGCCCGGAACGAGTCGAAGGGGATATTCACCGCACCAGGGATATGACCGATACCGTTGTACTCCCAGCCGTCGCGGACATCAACCACCCTGTTCTCCCCGAGGCGGTCGGCCAACCACGACCGCGAGACGATCGCGCTCATCGTGAGGGTTTGCCCGCCGACCCGCTTGAAGATGTCTCTCCTGGCGGCCTGGGCTCGCTCGAAGATACCGGCAATCCTGGCCGAAAACTGCCCGACGTTAGCCTGTGGCGACCGGGCGCCGGCCATTCCACTCAAGCAGCCGACGGACTGGCGGTTTTTGCCGGCCGGATACCGGAATTCGTTGCCGGAAGTTGGGAGGAGTGGCGGGGCCTGCCGGGACGTGTAGGAATATATGTGCGGTAGACTAACGGTTCAGTGTACCATGACTGACAACGGATACGCCAAGGACGTGCTCGTATCGGCCGACTGGGTGGAGGACCACCTCGACGAGTTCCAGAGTGACGACCCCTCCCACCGGCTGGTGGAGGTCGACGTGGACACCGAGCTCTACGAGGAGAGCCACGCGCCCGGCGCGGTCGGCTTCAACTGGGAGGACCAGCTCCAGGACCAGACCCAGCGCGACCTGCTGACGAAGGACGACCTCGAGG
>JBLGCN010000092.1:0-7396 GCA_047617405.1 Natronomonas sp. | reverse complement strand
GGAGCCGGCTGAGGCCAGGACAAGAGCTACCGAGCTCCCCGGCTGTGGCGTGTCGCCGGCGACAGCGTCGAGCTGTCGGGCGTTGACCGAAGCGGTTATATAGAACCGCAGACAAAGCTTCGCTTGATTATGAGTCAACAGCAGATGCAGGGCCAGCCGATGATCGTACTGGGCGAGGACGCCCAGCGGATGAAAGACGAGAGTGCACAGGAACACAACATCGCGGCGGCCCGAGCCGTCGCCGAGTCGGTCCGGTCGACACTCGGTCCGAAGGGGATGGACAAGATGCTCGTCACCTCGCTCGGCGACATTGTCGTCACCAACGACGGGGTCACCATCCTCGACGAGATGGACATCGACAACCCCACCGCGGAGATGATTGTCGAGGTTGCCGAGACACAGGAGGACGAGGCCGGCGACGGGACGACGACCGCGGTATCAGTCGCGGGCGAACTCCTCAAAGGTGCCGAGGAGCTGCTGGACCAGGATATCCACCCCACCGCGGTTATCAAAGGCTTCACCATGGCCTCCGAGCAGGCCCGGACAGAGGTCGACGACATGGCCATCGAGGTCGACCGCGAGGACGAGGAGACCCTCCGGAGGGTTGCCGAGACCTCGATGACCGGCAAGGGCGCCGAACAGCACAAGGACACCCTGGCGAATCTGGTGGTCAACGCCGCCCGCGCGGTCACGGTCGAGGCCGAGGACGGCTCCTATATCGTCGACCTGGCCTACCTGAACACCGAGACCGCCACCGGCGACTCCGCCGGTAACTCCGAGGTCATCGAGGGCGGCATCATCGACAAGGACCCGCTCCACGAGGACATGCCCGACAGAGCCGAGGGCGACGTTCTCCTCCTCGACTCGCCGATGGAGCTTGAGGAGGCCGACGTCGACACCCAGGTCAGCGTCACCGACCCCGACCAACTCCAGGACTTCATCGCTCAGGAGGAACAGCAGCTCCAGGAGATGGTCGACACGGTCGTCGACCTCGGGGCCGACGTCGTTGTCTGTCAGAAAGGCGTCGACGACATGGTCCAGCACTACCTCGCAAAGGAGGGGGTCCTGGCGATGCGCCGCGTCAAGAAGTCCGACCTTGAGTTTCTCCGGGAGGTCCTCGGCGCCAGCATCGTCTCCGACCTCGACACGGCGGCCGCCGCCGACCTCGGCGCGGGGACAGTTACCCGCGACGAGGACGCCGACCACTACATCGTCGAGGGCGACGAGGACGCCCACGGTGTCACCCTGTACCTGCGTGGCTCGACCGACCACGTCGTCGACGAGATCGAGCGGGGTGTTCAGGACGCCCTGGATGTCGTCGCCGACACCATCACCGAGGGGACGGTCCTGCCTGGCGGTGGCGCCCCCGAGACCGAGGTCGCCGCTCGGCTGCGTGACTACGCCGACGGTGTCAGTGGCCGCGAACAGCTCGCCGTCGAGGTCTTCGCCGACGCGCTCGACGTGGTCCCGCGGACGCTCGCGGAGAACTCCGGGCTCGACCCCATCGACACACTGGTCGACCTGCGCTCGGCACACGACGACGACCGGGTTCGGGCCGGGCTAAACGTCTTCACCGGCGACGTCGAGGACGCCTTCGACGCCGGCATCGTCGAGCCCGCCCACGCCAAGCGTCAGGCGGTTTCCTCCGCGACGGAGGCCGCCAATCTCGTGCTGAAAATCGACGATATCATCTCCGCCGGCGACCTCTCGACCGAGGGTGACGAGGACCCAGGCGCCGGCGGTCCCGGCGGCGGCATGGGTGGCGGCATGGGCGGCATGGGCGGTATGGGCGGCGCGATGTGAGGCCACCACTCACCGCGAGGACGCGGTGAAAAAGCCTGAATCGTCGCCGGATGCTGGCCCGTGTCCCGCTGCTCGCTGACCGTCCGAATGTCGGCTCGCTGTTCGGTTTGCTTGCAAAAACGGAGTCTACGCGGCGTCGTTGAGTACGATGGTGCCACAGAGCGGCACCGACAGCATCCTGGACTGCGAGGGGTGTGTACCCCGCGACACATTCCCGACTGCCGCCGACGGGCGGCTGTCGGTTCCGGCGGCGACCTGGACGCTCGAGACCCCGGTCCGGTCCTCGGGGCTCCGGGCGGAGGTGGGCATTCAACTCAGTACACAGTTCAACTGTCGCCGTGTGAGGCTGCCCGGGCAGTTCGTCCGCAGGGCCGAGGACAGCTACGAACTCCGGACCGCCGGGGAGCGGGTCGCTCAGGTAACCCTGGCGGGGTGAGGACTACTCCTCGATGTCGAAATCCTCGATAGAGTGGGTGGTCCGGACGACGCGCTCGCTGACCATCAGTTTCTCCGTCCGGTCGAGCCGGTCCCACGCCAGCTCCTCGGGCGGGGACTCCTCGTAGTCCTGAAACCGCTGGTAGACGTTATCGTTGACAAACCGCTCGAAGGAGTCGCAGTTCGGGCAGGTTATCGACAGGTGTGAGACGTTGAACTCACGGGTGAGGGTGTGCTCGCTGCAGTTCAAACAGCGGTATGTTCGCTCGACTGTCATTACTTTGTATAGGTGCTGTGTAGGCTAAAGCCTGTGGTCCGGTGGGCCGGTCTACGCTTCGGGGTCAACTGACCGGTCGGCCACTGTGGCGGAGGCAAATCCAACAGTCCTGAGCGCAACCCGGACGGTGTGAGACGGGCGGGCGAGACACGGCCGGCGGTCGGGACGCACACGCTGGCGACCGCTGTGTAGGGCTATCGGGACCGCAGAGCCCGGGCCAGGCAGGCGTTCACTCCAGGTGGAGGTCGAACTGTTCGTGTTCCTTGGCAATATTGAGCACGACGCTGGTGTTGGACTCGTTTATGTCCGGGTCGGTCAGCAACGCCTTGATCTCGTCGTTCATATCGTCGGTGTCGGTGAATTTCCCGACCGCAATAACGTCGTGGTCGCCGGTCGTCTCGTAGACACTCATCATCTGACGGTGTTTCTGGAGGTCGTCGACAACCGTCTTGAGTGCGCTCCCCTCCACCTTCAGCTGGAGAATCGCGGTGACGTCGTAGCCCAGGGCGTTGTAGTCGATCTTCGGGGTGTACCCCTGGATGATCCCCTGGTCCTCGAGGTCAGAGAGGTGATTCGAGACGGTCGTCACCGAAACGTCCAGGTCCTCCGCGAGGCTGCGCAGACTCGCCCGGCCGTCGCCCAGCAGGGCATTTACCAACTTTCGGTCCAGATTTTCGTACGTCATCAACCGCCCAAACGACGGCCGGGGATTAGAATTTTACGAATACCGAATTTTCCGGCAGGTAGGTAATATTTGAGCAAAATAGGAGGGTTTTAGTGGTGTCAGGTACCCCTACGAGGTGTCGAAAGATGACAAGCCAAAATCTATCTGACGAGGCAGAGCGCGTCCTCGAGGAGATCGACGAGAAGGATGTCGACTTCCTGCGACTGCAGTTCACCGACATCCTCGGGACGGTGAAAAATGTCTCCGTCCCCGCCGACCAGGCGGAGAAAGCGTTCACCGAGGGGATCTACTTCGACGGCTCCTCGATCAACGGCTTCGTCCGCATCCAGGAGTCGGATATGCGGCTCAAACCCGACCCCGAGACGTTCGCGATCCTCCCGTGGCGGACCGACGGGGAGGGCGGGGCCGCCCGGCTCATCTGTGACGTGATCAACACGTCGACCGGCGAGCCCTTCGAGGGTGACCCGCGCTACGTCCTGAAACAGGCACTCAAGAAGGCGGAGGACCACGGCTTCGAGGTCAACATGGCCCCCGAGCCGGAGTTTTTCCTCTTCAAACACGACGAGGAGGGTTACGCGACCACCGAGTTCGCGGACCACGGTGGCTACTTCGACCTCGCGCCGAAGGACCTCCAGAGCGACGTCCGGCGCGAGATCATCTACACGCTCGAGGAGATGGGCTTCGATATCGAGGCCAGCCACCACGAGGTCGCCCAGGGTCAGTACGAGATCAACTTCGAGTACGCCGACGCGCTGACGACGGCCGACAACGTCGCTACCTTCCGGTTTGTCGTCCGGGCGGTCGCGGCCCAACACGACCTGCACGCGACGTTCATGCCAAAGCCGGTGCCGCGGATCAACGGCTCCGGGATGCACACCCACATGTCGCTGTTCGAGGACGGCGAGAACGCCTTCCACGGTGACGGCGACTTCAACCTCAGCGAGACGGCGCTCTCGTATCTCGCCGGCGTCCTCGACCACGCCCCGGCCATCACGGCCGTGACGAACCCGACCGTGAACAGCTACAAACGCCTGGTCCCCGGGTACGAGGCGCCGGTCTACGTCGCGTGGTCCGACCGGAACCGGTCGGCGCTCATCCGGAAGCCGGCCGCTCGCGTCCCGGGCGCGACGCGGATCGAGGCCCGGTTCCCCGACCCGTCGTGTAACCCGTACCTCGGCTTTGCCTCGCTGATCAACGCCGGGCTCGACGGGGTCGAACGCGACCTCGACGCCCCGGACCCGATCCGCGAGAATATCTACGAGTTCGACGAGGAGAAGATCGAGGAGTACGGCATCGAGACGCTGCCGAAGAACCTCGGTGACGCCGTCGACGCACTCGAGGACGACGAGGTCGTTCTCAGTGGGCTCGGCGGCCACGTCGCCCAAAAGTTCGTCGAGGCAAAGGAGGAGGAGTTTACCGAGTATCTCGTCAACGTCTCCGACTGGGAGATAGACCGCTACCTCGAGAAGTTCTGAGCGGCCACGACCGACCTGGCCACCGGCCTGCCGGGTCTCCGTTCTGTCTCGCTATTCCCGAAAGTCTCTGACCGCGTCCCGGAGCCGCCCGGGGAGTCCGGCGGCGGTGAACGTGACGCCCACGAGCACCATGAGCGCGTACAGCCCGAGCGTCGACAGCCAGACGATAACCATCGCGAGGACCGCCCAGACCCCCCTCAGGAAAAAAAATGCCCCGAGCGTCATCAGCGTGCCGTACAGCAGGACGAGATACGGCCCCCAGCCGCGGGCGTAACCGCGGCGCTGGCGGCGACGGACGTACCCCTTCAGGTCGGCCTCAAGCTCGTCGCGGCGGACAGTGCGGTCGTCCATCTCGGACTCGAAGCGGTCGAGGTCCCGCCGGAGTTCGGCGATATCCTCGTAGTCGACCCGCTCGCTGACGCGGTCGACAGTCGGACCCGCGTCGGTAGCCGCTGTCGCCGCTGTCTCGGGGCCTGTGTCCGCGTCGCCGGCGTCGTCTTCGGTGCCGTCGGACTCGCTCATACGCACTTGGCTATGGCCTCGTAGCGCCCCGTGTTGTACTTGCCGGTCGCGGCGACTCGCGAGCACGGCGGCGATGACGGGTGTCGACACCGCAGGACGCCGAGCCCTGTACTCCGGCCTCGTCGTCGGCGCTCGAAAGTCATTAGCCGACGGCTGTCACAGGGGTGGTATGGACCTGGCGGCGGAGACGATGCGGGTGACAGCCGTGCTGGTCGTCACGGGCGCGCTGCTGGTCGGGCTCGGGGCGGCCGGTATCGGCGGAACACCGGCACTGGCCGTCGTCCTGCTGGGTGTCGGCGCAGGGCTGGTTGCGACCAAGAGCCCGGTCGACAGCCTGCCGGTGGTGCTCGGTCACGATCTCGGCTTCTACGGCGAGACGGCGTGGCTGGTCCCCGTCACGGCCGCGGGGGCAACCCTGCTCGTGACGGGGGCAACCGCCGCCGAGCTACAGGCGGTCGGCGGTCTCGTCGGGTTGGCCGGGATGGTCAACTACTTTCTGCGACCGGTGTACCACACGGTCCGCAGGCTCGGACAGTACGTGGCCCGTGCCGCGGGCTAGCTCGAGTCGCCGGTCACCGCCCGAACCGCACCGACCGAGGCCGTCGTCTTGAACGTCGTGCCGCCGTAGTGTGTCCGGCTCGCGTCGTGCCCGGCGGTCCGGAGGGCTTCGAGGAAATCGTCCATCGCTGTCGCCGGACGACCCCAGAGTTTGCACAGCCGGTGTTGGTCGTAGTGGGTCGGGGTTGCGAGTTCGTCGGCGAGCGTCCCGAGGAGGTCACGAGCCTTCTCGGCGGTCCCGAACCCGTCCGGAACCGACGCGGCGGTCGCGTCGAGAAAGTCGCCGTCGGCGGTCCGGTCGAGCCAGACCGGGCCCGCCGTCTCGACCGTCGCCCCACAGTTGTCACAGCCGTCCGGCGGGTCGGCGGTGAGGCCACGCTCGGTCTCGCGCCACAGACACGCCGGACAGTGGTAGATATGACCCAATCGGTCGAGGGTCGCGTCGGCAACCTGCGCCCCACGGTCGAGTGCGAGGTAAGTCCGGACGTAGTGGGCGGAGGCGTGGGTGCACAGTGGGTCGACAGCCACGTCGTACCGGGCGGCCGTCCGGGCGAGTGCGGAGAGGAGGATACGGACGCCCATCTCGCTGTGGTACTCGGTGTTTCTGGGAACGGCGCTGTAGCTCCGGACACCGCTGTTAAAGTGTGCCCCACAGAGGGGGGCGAGGTCGGTGGCCGTGACACAGAGCAACTCGCCGGTCCCCCGGAACGCGGCGTCCGCGAAGGGGACCGGTGTCCCGAACGGGTCGACATCCACGATATCGAACGCCCGGTCATGGAGGACCAGGTTGGCGTCCCGGGTGACCGTCTCGCCGTCGAGGTCGTTGCGCGCGAGGTTCTCGGCGGCCAGCGCAGTCGCATCGGAGTCGACGTCACAGCAGGTGACTGTCCAGCCGTCGGCGGCGGCACGGACACCGCGGACACCGGTTGCGGTCGTCGCGTCGCAGTAGGTGTCGGCCTCCGGGTTACGCTCACGGTAGGCCCGGAGGACAGCAACAGTGAGGTCCCGGTTCAGCTCCTGGACGGGGTTGAAAAAGACGGCGTCGCCGGCGCCCTCCTCGGGCTGGTCGGGAACCTCAAGCTCGACACCGCCCTCGTGGACACGCATACCGCTTTCTCGGGTGTGGTAGCGAAAAGCGCCACGGTCGGACGGTCGGACGGGCGGCTCTGAACCGAGATGTGTGACGAGTTGAGTCAGGGGCAAACAGCCGGCCTTCGGGCGCGTGGCGGTCGGCCGGGCTCCCGCTGGCCGCCACGCGGCAGTCGTCAGGTCACGGGCGTCCTGGTCTCGCCCCCGAATAAAAGCCTGTGTGTCGAAACGGCTTTGACCGGGGAGTGGCGAGACAGTGTATGGATTGGGTTCTCGTCGGGATGGTGGCCCTCCTGCTCGGGTTTGTCTTCTTTATCTACCTGTTCATCCGGCGGACAGTCACGGGCTTCAGCGAGGGCGTCGACCGCGGCAAGCGTTAGTGGTTTGTCCGCCGGGGCCTGGCCTCCCGTATGGACCCACGCATCCGCGAACACGCCGAGGTGGTCGTCGACCACTCGACCGGCCTCTCGGCGGGGGACGACATTGTTATCGACGCCCACCCGGTCGCCGAGGACCTGGTCGTGGCGTTACACGAACTGGCAGCTGACCGGG
>JBLGCN010000091.1:0-7398 GCA_047617405.1 Natronomonas sp. | reverse complement strand
TCGAACTGCCCGAGACCGGGACGGTCGTACTCGGCGCCGATGTCGCCCACCGGCAGACCGGCTACGAGCGCGAACACCTCGCCTCGTTCAACTGGAACCTCCAGCAGTCGCTGGAGTCCCTGCGGGAGATAAAGGCGCTGGCCCGGCGGGAAAGCGCCGAGGTGTTTGTCACCCACGACAATGAACACATCGAGGCGATGGCCGACGGGCTGCGCTGAGTCACTCCGCGAACATCCCGACAATCGCGTCGAGGTCGGGGGACAACTCCGCCACTACGTCGGTCGTCGTAACGATCCCTGTCACGTCCCCGTCGTCCTCGACCAGCAGCCGTTTGATACCGTTGTCCGACATCCGGTCGACCGCGGTCTGGAGGTCGGCCCCGACACCGACGGTGACCGGTGGGCACGACATGAGTGTGGACACGGGTGTCGCCTCCGAGGCCGCCCCCTCGCGCACACCGTCGACAATGTCGGTCTTCGTGACGACGCCTGCCGCCCCCGTGTCACCGTCCGACACCACTACCGAGCCGATCTCCTCGGTGACCAGCACCTCCGCGACCGTCGCGGCCGGTACCTGGTCGTCGACGGTCCGTACACTGTCTGTCATCACGTCCCGGACGGGTGTGTCAAGAACGTCCATGTCACCCGTGCGGAGTCACTAATTATAAATCATGGTGGTGGTCACCGAGTTACCTACCCACACGGTCGGTCCGGTGAGCGGCCGCGTGGGGCGTTACGCCGGGGCGAGGTGTTCCAGGGTCTCCCGACACTCCGCCTCGTCCATGGGGCCGAAGAAACTCACCTGGACGGTGTCGAGGCCGTCGATAGCCTCGAAACGCTCGACCTGCCGGCGGGCCTCCTCCGGGGTGCCCGCCGCGACGAGCTCATCGAGCAGTTCGCCGGGGATGGCCTCGTAGGCCCCCTCGCGGTCGCCGTCCTGCCAGCGTGTGCTGACCGTCTCGGTGACACCCTCCCAGCCGGCGTCGGCGATTGCCTTCCGGTAGTAGGGGCCGTACAGCGCGACCATGAACGCGACGTGCTGGCGGGCGTACTGGCGGGCCCGCTCGCCGTCCGCCAAGGCGCCACACCGGAAGTTCAGCGAGACGCGGACGTCGTCGATAGAGCGGTCACCCAACTCGGCCCCTCGCCTGAGGTCGTCCATGCGCTCCTCCATCGCCTCGACGGTCAGCAGCTGTGGGACCCAGCCGTCGGCGAAGCGGCCGGCCATCTCGACGGATTTCGGGCCGAGTGCGGCCACGTCGACGGGGGCTGGCTCCTCGGGCACGACCCCTTCGAAGGCCATCCCCCCCGGCGAGAAGAAGTCGCCGTCGTAGTCGAGCCGGTCGCCGGACTGGACCTGGCGGACCACCTCGATAGCCTCCCGGACCCGCCGGAGCGGGCGCTCGAAGTCGACGCCGTGCCACCGCTCGGCCAGCGCCGGCGAGGACGCCCCCAGCCGGAGCCGGAAGCGGCCCCCGCTCAGCTCCTGGAGGGTCGCCGCCGTCTGTCCCAGCGTGGAGGGTGTCCGACCGTACGGTGAGAGCACGTCGTCGGTAATCCCGATCGTGTCGGTGCGGTCGGCGAGGAGGCCCATGACGATCGGGACCGACCGTCCGGAGGTCTCACCCATCGAGACGTAGCCATAGCCCAACTCCTCGGCGAACTGGACCATATCGACGGCGTTCTCGATGTCGTCGTAGGAATTCAGGGGCAGTACCATGTCGCGGCCGTACTCCTCTGGCATACACCCACATACACCCGGGGGCCTAAAGAAGCAACCCCGTCCGGGCTGACCGGTGTCGCTCACAGCAGGTCAGGCAGGTCGCCGACCGAGTCGAGGACGACATCGGGGCGATACTCGCCGGGGCCGTCGCCGTCGTCGACCCAGGCCACCGGGAGGTCGGCGTTGTGCGCGCCCGCCACGTCGTAGGAGAGGGAGTCACCGACGTACAGCGTCCGCTCGGGTGCGGTCCCCAGGTCCGCGAGCGCGCGCTCGAAGGGGTCGGTGTGTGGCTTCCGGCGCGGCATGTCACCGGCGTAGACGACCGGGTCGAGCCGCTCCCCGAGCCCGAGACGCCGTACTTTCGGGCGCTGACGGCTGGCGGGCCCGTTGGTCAACAGCCCGGCGGGGCCACGTGCCTCGGCCCACCCGAGGACCCGCTCGGCGCCGGCGACGAACGCCACCTGTGTGTTGTCCACGCCCGTCACAAAGGCGTCGGCGAGGGAAACAGCGTCGACGCGACGGCCGTGTCTGGCGGCCAGGCGCGCGAACCCGGTCGCGAGGTGGCCGACCTGGTCGTCGGGGTCGGGGGCGCCGTCGAGCAGCGACCACAGCGTGGCGGGCTCGCCGAAGGGTTCGGCACCGACCTGCTCGAACGCCCGGTCGTAGAGTGTGCCGACATCCTGGGTGCGCCGGCAGAGCGTCCCGTCCAGGTCGAACAGAACCGCCTCGATACCGTCGACAGCGGACACACCCTTAATACGGGTGGCGGCGAGAAAACGCTGCCGGGCGCCCCGGGGCTGTGTGCCGGTCGGAGGGTGAGGGCGGCCACGCCGGCCCGGCCGCCTGTCTCAGCCCGAGTCGACGACCAGCGTGACAACCTCGTCCAGCCCCTGCACCTCGTAGGTCGGCGTCTCACCGAGGCGCCGGTCGGCGTTGTGTGGCCGCCGGAGAAAGGCGGTGTCGACGCCGGCGCGCCGGCCGGCCTCGACGTCGCTCTCGCTGTCGCCGACGTAGAGGGGGTTCTCGAGACCGAGGTCTGTCATCGCGCTCTCCAGGTAGGTGGGCCGGGGTTTCTTTCGCGAGAGGCTCTCCCGGGTCGGGGCGCGGGCCCTGACCGTCCCGAACAGCCCCCGGAGGCCGTAGTGGTCGAGCACCGACTCGACGATCCGGGTCTGATTGTTGCTGACGATCCCTATCGGCACGTCGAGGTCGCGCAGCCGGGCGGTGTCGTCGTAGGGGGCCTTCCGACCGGCGGTGGTCTCCGCGAGCAGCACCTCCTGGATACGGTCGTCACGGTGACGCCACAGCTGCTCGGCCGGGAGCTCGTGCCGGCGACTCAGCCCGGCCAGTTCGTCGTCGGAGACGGCGATTGTGAGCGTGTCGACCGCGGACTCGTCGGGCTCGGAGACGCCGGCGTCGAGCAGCGCGTCCCGGGCGGCCCGGCGCAGTGCCGCCCTGTCACCCAGCGTGACGACGACGCCGTCGTGGTCGAGCAAGAGCCCGTCGTACATCTACCGGTCGCCGAAGCCGCCGCCTTCCTCGCCGACCCCCGTGCTCGAGTCGTCGTCAGTCTTGAACTCCTCCGGCGAGCGACCCGCCTCGTCGACAACCTCGTCGGAGATGATGATCGGGCAGTCGACCCGGAGCGCGAGTGCAATCCCGTCGGACGGGCGGGCGTCAAAGACCGCCTGCTTGCGCTCGCCGTCGGCGTACTGTTCGGCGTCGACTTTCGCGTAGAAGGTGCCGTCGGCGAGGTCGTCGACCCGGACGCGGTCGATCGCGGCTCCGAACTCCGCGACCATCTCGACAAAGAGGTCGTGGGTCAGTGGTCGCTCGAACGGTTCCCCCTCTATGGCGAGTTGCATCGACTGGGCCTGGTCGGAGCTGATGAAAATCGGGACCAACTCCCCGCGGGCCTCCAGGAGGACGACCGGCGCGCCAGAACCCTCATCGCCGACGCCGACGCCGACTCCCTCGACGGTGGCCTCGTGTTCCATGACCCGATACACGGTGCGAGGGGTGAAAAGGCTATCCGACCCCCTGTGTTCCGGGCCGGGGCTGGCCCGTTGTCCGGCCCCGGACCCGGCGGCTGACGCGCGCTCGACCCGGCCGGCGGCGGCGGAGTCGACACGCCACGACCACCCGGGGTTCCGACACGGTAGAGGCCGATTGACCGGCGTTGATCCCGGCCAAATCCGCATTAACTGCCCGAAAATCGGCTTGAGACGGCTTGAGCGCTTGCCCCCTTCATACCGCTCCGGCGGCGAGCGGTGAGTGCAATGACACCGACAAAGACTCTCGGCGTGTTGCTCGCACTGCTCGTGGTCGCCACCGGGGCGGCCGCGGCAATGCCGGGCAACGCACCCGTAGACGCGCCGGACCGTGCCGACAACCAGACCGCCGACGCCGAAGCGGAGGCTGCACAGGCCGAGCCGAACGAGACTGCGGGCGAACGCGGTCTCGCCGACCGAGAGCGCGGGGCCGGCGGCCCCCCCGGGGCGGCCGGTGAGCGTGGCCCGCCAACGGACATGCCTGGGGCTGTCCCAGACTTCGTGAGTGAGGTCCACGCGACCGTGCAGGACCACCTTGGCGGCGCTGTCGAGGACCTCGGGGCCGCAATCAGCGGGAGTACACCCGACGACGCCGACGACGCGACCGCCGTCACCGGCCGCTGACGCCGCCGTGTGTGCCGACACCCGCCCTCGCTGGCGCCCCCTCCCCCACACCGTGCAAACGCGGTGTTTTTTTGTCTGCACCCCGAATTAAGGGTATGGCAACAGCCTCAGAGCAGGACGATGACTACCCTATCACCCGCAAACGGGCGGCGCTGTGGGCACTCCCGTTTGTCGCGCTGGGGCTGATCAACCTCGTCATGCTGCTCGGCTGGGGGCTCAAGCCACTGTGGGGGTTTCTGATCTTTCCGCCGATCGCCTTTGTCTCGGTCCTCTGTTATCTCGCCTTGCGGACCGGACTGGCGAGCAACCGACTCGAGGAGTAGGGTTCCGTCAGGGCCGGCCGCTCAGAGCAACAGGTTATCCGCAGCCCCGCGTGCGGCCAGGGCGGCGTCGTCGGCCACCTGGCCGGGGTCACCACCATCGGCGTCGAGGTAGATGTCTACCTCGAGAAGCCCATCCTCGAACATGACAGTCACATCTAAATCCCGCACCGCGGCGCGGTCGTAGCGCGAGAAGACGACATCTTCGGCAGCCTGTGCGGCGGTTTGGACCACCTCATCGTTGCTCGGGCCGGATATCCCCTCCGTGTCGGTAGTACCCTGGTTGTCTGTCATCGAAATAGGAGAGAACGGGTCGGAGCGTGGGTCGAATTACGCGCCGCCGGCCGGGCCGAGCCCGCCGCCGCCGGCACCGCCGAGCATCTGCTGGAGCTCCTCTTGGAGCTCCTCGAACTGGCTCTGGACGCGTTCCTCCTGCTTTCCGAGGGTCTCGACGCGAACCTGGAGGCTCTCGACCTTCTCTTCGAGCTCCTCCTTTGCCTCAGCGTAGTCGGTCGTGACGAGGAGTTCGCCGACCTCGCGGTACATCGTCGCGTCCTCGTCGACGCTCTCAAGCTCGTCGAGAGCTGTCTCGGACTCCTCGAGTGTTGTCTCGGCCTGCTGTTTCTGGGCGGCGACCTGTTGTGCCGTCTCCTGGAGGTCCTGGAGCTCCTCGAGCTTTTCCTGTGCCTCGGGCGGCAGGTTTCCTTGCATACCAATTATCTCGTGACCCGAAGGGATAAACCCAAGCTTTCGAGCGTTTGCACCAGCAGTCTGGGCCGGTTCGAGCCGTCCATCAGGCCCTGTCGACCGCGGGTAACGTGCCAGCCGCGACACGGGAACCCGCTCACTCGGACCACACAAACCCCGATATGACCCGCCGAACAGCTGTCCTCGTCGTTGCTGCCGGGGCTCCCCTGGCCGTGGGGTGTGCCGGCTCCTCGGGGCCTCGGGGGCAAAGCGACCCAGGCGCTGGACGGAGTTACTCCGGCTCGGCGTCGTCCCGGTCGACGCCCCTGTCGCTGCCAGTGTTGTTGTGTGTCACCGTCTCGCCCGCCCCGCCAGCCCGTTCGGCCACCTCGACCAGCCCGAACCAGGTGTTCAGGCCGGCCCGCAGCGCCGTCAGGTCGGTCGCCCGGACCGTGACAGAGAGGCTGTCGGCCTCACGGGTGAGGGCGACGCTCGCCCTGTCCCCGCCGATGTCACCGACCTCCGGGCGGAGCGCCCGCTCGACACGGCAGGCGTGTTCTGTGGTGTCGTAGACGGCGGAAAACACAGCTTCGTGCGCAGTCATGATGCCGGCCCCGGGGCCTGTGGCTCAGCTCAGTTGACCCCGACTTCCTTTATATCGCGGCTCCGCTCCTTCAGGAGCACGCGGTGGCCACAGTACGGACAGCGGACGCCGCCGTACTCGTCGAGGGTGACGTCACGCTTGCAGCGGGCGCACTTGTAGCTCATTCCTCGGAGTCCTCGGCGAGTGCCGCGCGGATTGACCGGGTGACGGTGCGACCGGCAGGTGTCCTCGGGCTGTATGCCCCGCCGGTGTAGGTGTGCCCACAGTAGCTGCACTCCCAGACGCCGGTGCCCTGGCGGGAGACCCGGTCCTCGCCGCACTCGGGGCACTCGTGGTCGTCGTTCATGTCGTCCTCGATCTCGGCGACCCGTCGCCGGGCGACCCGGCCGTAGCGGGCCCCGAAGCGGCCGGCACTGCCGACATCGCCGCGCTGTTGACTCATACCCGGTTTTCCGGCAGGCGGCGGTATAAACGCTACGAGTCGGCCCCATCCGGGACAGGTCTTTGTGAGCCCGCCCCAAGCAGGTGTATGGATGTCGGCCTGCTCGCGTACCCGGAGGCTGCCGAAGCGTTTCTCGAAACCGCCCGGCGGGCGGAGCGTGCCGGTTTCGACCTGGTTGGCGTCGCCGACTCACAGTCCCTGCTCCAGGAGCTACACACCAGCCTGGGCGCAGCGGCCCACACGACCGACACGGTCGACCTCGGGCCGACGGTGACGAACCCGGTCACCCGTCACCCGGCGGTGACCGCCGGTGCACTGTGCACACTTGACGCACACACCGACGGGCGGGCGGTGCTCGGGCTGGCAAGCGGCGACCACGGGGTGCGGACACTGGGGCTGGACCCGGCGACACTGCGTGACCTCCGTGTGTTCGTCGAGCGGTTCCGCCGGCTCTGTGCCGGTGAAACCGCCGAATACGAGGGGGAAGCTGTCGAGTTGGCCTGGCTGGACGACCCACGGGATATCCCGGTCGTGCTGACCGCGGAAGGCCCGTCGACACTCGGCTTAGCCGGCGCCGTCGCCGACCGGGCGCTCGTCGGGACCGGCGCGACCGAGCCGGTCGTCGACGCCGCCGTCGAACGGGTCCGCGCGGGGGCCGAGACGGCCGACCGTGACCCTGCGACGGTCGAAACGTGGCTGTACACCCGTGTGGCGGTGACAGACGCCGACGGCCGGCCCGGCGGTGTCGACCGCGAGCGACTGCTGGCAGCCGTCGCGGCCTCCGCCCACCATGCCCTCCAGTTTACCTTCGAGGGAAAGGCTGTTCCGGCGGAACACGAGTCGGCCATCCGGACGTTACTCGAGGAGTACGACCCCGACCAACACGCCGGTCTCGGAGGCTCGGCCGCCAACGGTCGGCTGGTCGACCGGCTCGGACTCGCGGACTAC
>JBLGCN010000090.1:0-7408 GCA_047617405.1 Natronomonas sp. | reverse complement strand
CGGTGAAGTAGACACCCGCACGCCTGGTGGTGCCGTCGTCACTCCGCAGGGTTGCCCGCGACCGGTAGGTGTCCCCGGCAACGGCGAACATCGAGCTGTGGGTCACCCCCGGCTGTGGGAGCGAGCGGAAGAGATACCGGTCGACACTGGGGTCGGCCGGCGCTGTGCTCCCGTTGGCGGCCGGCTGGTGGCGTGTGAGCCTGAACGCGTAGGACCGCCCCTCCAGGCGCTGGCTGTGCGCCCGGTCTAGCACCGCGGCGTCGTCGACCCCGTCCTGTGAGACGCCAGGGGGTAGCACGTCGGCCGTTCCCTGGGGGTACGTGTCGGGGAACTCGGCGTCGTCCTCGGTGGAGACGGCCGCGGCCGCTCCGGCAGGGTCGCCGACCCCACTCGACGCCGCGTCGATACCCGGCCCCGGGGTGGCCGGCTCGGACACCCCCGGCCCTCCGAGCGCCGCGAGCGCAACGGCGAGCAGGAGAGCCGCGAGCCCGAACCCCGCGACGCGCAGCCCGGTGCCGAGGGTCGGCAACGACAGGCTAATCGAGGGGAGCCGCCCTCGGACCGCCGCCGTGGCCGGCAGCCGCAGCTGTGCCGGCGGCGCACCGAGGTGGCGCTCACAGAGGTCGACGGCGACCGACCGGTCAACCGCGTACAGCAGTCGCTCCGCCAGGTCACCGGCGCCGAGCACCCTGACAGCCCCGTCGAGTCGGTCGGTGACCGACGCCACACTGCCGAGGACAACGACGACATCTATGTCCGGGCCGGGCAGCCGCGGTGAGCCGAACCGGGGCGGGCTGACCACGCCGAGTGTCACCGTCTCGGTGCCACGGGCCGCGGTCACGACCCCGTCAGTCGCGCCGGTCGCGCTGTCGGCGGCCCCGTCGTCACCGGGGCGGCAGGTTTGGTACCCCCTGGCCGCCCAGAGGTCGGAGACGAGCCGGCCCCCGGCTGCGGTGTCGAGCCGTCGGAGCCGGGCCGCGATGGCCCGCTCACTCCCGGTCCTGCGCCCGCTCATCCGGGGAATCCCCCTCGTGGCAGGTGGGTGGCGGCCAGTGAGCGCATCTATCCGACAGGTACGGGTCGCGAGGTCATATGCGCTTCTCCTGTGTGCCAGACAGTCACGGCAGGTGCCGGGCGGCGTCGGTTACCCGGTCGCGACCCGAACTGACGCGGTCGGGGCTCACGCGCTGTCGGCGGCGTCGACCCGCGAGGAGACGTGCTGGAGGATATCCGTCGTGCTGAGGATACCGACGACCTCCCCATCGACGACGGGCACGTGGTTGAACCCCTCCTCGAGCAGGCGGCTTGTGACCGCCTCGACCGGGGTGTCGGGCGTTGCCGTGGCCACACCGGTCGTCATGTAGTCGCCGACAGTCGCCTCGGCGGGGACGGCCTCGTCGGCGGCCATGTGAACAAAGTCCGTCGAGGTGAGGATGCCAACCGGCAGACACGCCTCGTCGACGACGGCGAGTGACTTGATCCCCTTCTCCTCCATGGCCCAGGCGACCTCGGAGAGGGGGTCATCGGCCTCGACAGTCATCACCGGCGCCGTCATCAGGTCGTGTACAGTCACACCCATACGGGGTCGTCGTATCGCAGACTCATATACTGTGCACTTTAGAGGAGGGCCGACCGGCACAGAACGGTCGGTGCAAAGCTATTTCTGCCCGGTCTGTGTGTGTAGTAAACATGGCACAATCAGCAGCGGCGGAGTTCGGCGTCGACGGTGACTGGACGCGGATGTACATCGGCGGCGAGTGGGTCCCGCCGGCCGAGCGTGGGACGATCCCGGTCGAGAGTCCGGCCACGGGCGAGGTCCTACACGAGGTGCCGGCAGGGACAGCCGGGGACGTCGACGAGGCCTTCCAGGCGGCGACAGAGGCACAGGAGGCGTGGGCCGCACGGCCGCCACAGGACCGTGCGGAGGTTATCCAGACGGTCATGGCGCTAATCGACCAGCACTCGGATGCGTTGACCGAACTGATGGTCGCGGAGTCCGGCAGCACACTCCTGAAAGCAGCCCTGGAGATCGAGGAGGCGACGATGGGGATGGTCAACGAGGCCGCGAGCTTCCCGACCCGGTCACAGGGGACAACCTCGGAGTCGACAACCGAGGGCAAGCGAAACGTGGTCAAACGCGAGCCGGCGGGGATAGTCGGGGTCATCTCGCCGTGGAACTTCCCGCTTCACCTCTCGATGCGGGCGGTCGCGCCCGCCATCGCGCTCGGCAACGCGGTCGTCCTCAAGCCCGACGAGAACACGCCGGCGGTCGGCGGTCTCGCGGTCGCGCGCCTGTTCGAGGCCGCTGGCCTGCCGGACGGTGTGCTGAACGTCGTCACGGGTCGGGGCGAACCGGCCGGCGAGCGGGTCGCCGCACACCCCGACCTGGACGTGCTCTCGTTCACCGGGTCGACCGAGGTCGGCCGCCACGTCGGCGGGCTCGCCGCCGAGAACCTCGCGTTCCCGGCGCTCGAACTCGGCGGGAACGGGCCGTTCGTCGTACTCGACGACGCCGACCTCGACCAGGCCATCGACGCCGGTGTCTTCGGCTCGTTCATGCACCAGGGACAGATCTGTATCGCGATCAGTCGACACATCGTCCACGAGTCGATGTACGACGAGTACGTCGACCGTCTGGCCGAGCGTGCCGCGGCGCTGCCGGTGGGTGACCCGTCGGACCCCGAGAACGCGCTCGGACCGGTGATCAACCGGTCACAGCGCGACCGGATGATGGAGTTCATCGAGCGGTCCGTCGAGAGCGGGGCCACCGTTGAGGCCGGCGGCGGCTACGAGGACCTGTTCGTCGAGCCGACGGTTGTCTCCGGGGTGACAAACGATATCGGGCTCGGCTGTAACGAGCAGTTCGGCCCCGTCGCTCCGGTTATCGAGGCCGAGAGCAACGAGGAGGCCGTGCGGATCGCCAACGACACCGACAGAGGGCTCTCCGCCGCCGTCTTCGGCGAACTCGGCCACGCCCGGGAGGTTGCCGAGCAGATCGAGGCCGGGATGGTCCACGTCAACGATATGCCGGTCAACGAGGAGCCCCACGCACCCTTTGGCGGGGTCAAAAACTCCGGGATGGGCCGGTACAACGGCGAGTGGATCCTCGAGGAACTCACCGAGACGAAGTGGATCTCCGTCCAGTCCGAGCCCCGGGAGTACCCGTTCTGAGCTGTTCGGACAGGGGCGCCACTCTCGGACGCGGGCGACCCGGCCCGGCCCCTCGCCGTTGGATTGAAACCCGGCGGGGCGTACGTGCGGACACAGCGGATGAAAGACTGTCCACACTGTGGCACGCGCCTGCACCGGAGCGCGCCGGACAACGCCGAGTATGGGACCGCGGTCGTCGACGGTCGCAGATACCCCGACGAGTGCCCCGAGTGCGGGCACGACCTCGACTGACCGCTGGCCGCGGGCTCAGACGACACCACGGGTCAGTGAGCCGAGAAACGACAGCCCGAGCCCCGCGCCGACCGTGACGTAGACCGGGGGCGCCAGCGCGAGCAGTTCGCCGGCCGCCAGCCGCGGCGCGACCAGAATAAAGGCCCCGAGCGCGACGAGTCCAAAGAGGAGACCACCGGCGACCGCGCGCTTGAGGTCGCGCTGAAGCACACCGACCAACGCGCCGCCCAGCACCAGCCCCAGCCAGTGACCCGTCGCGAACACGAGCCCCAGTGCGACCGCGCCCGCCGTGACCAGGAGTCGCCGGCCACGGCTCCCGGCCCGGACCGCAACGAGCGTCCGGGAGAGGCGGCCGCGTGCCCCGTCACCCCGTGTCCCTCCGCTCATCCGTCCCCCTCCTCGTTCGTTCCCTCGACGGTAATATCGGGGTCGCCGTCGACAGCCCCCGGTGCGGGCCGGTACTCGCCGTCGGCCCACAGCCGGAGTTGGTCGTCGTAGTGGTCGGAGAAGTAGGAGCCGTCGTTGCCGCCGGGCAGGACCGTCACCGTCTCGCCGTCCATCGGGTAGACGGTCCGCTGGCTGCTGCCGGCGCCACCCTCCTTCCGGAAGTTCATCACGGTAAAGGCGCCGCCGTCGGTCGGGTATCTGGGGTAGTTCAGCGCCCCGACCTGACCGCCAAACGGGTGGTCGATGACGGTCTGGTTGTAGTCGCCGTAGGTCTCCCAGTCCGTGGCGTCGAGACGGTCGGTCGCGGCCGTCACCGCGTCCGCAAACACCGCGGTCCGGTCCCCGTCGAATGCCTCGGCGTCCGGCGGGAGTGTGGTCAGCACCCACTCCTGAGGCCAGTAGGAACTGTCGAGCCCCAGGTCCCCGTACGCCTCGCGCCAGGTCGCCTCGCGGAACGCCTCGTAGAGGAAGGTAAAGAAGAGCGCGGCCGTTGAGTCCCGGTCGAGCCTGTAGTCCCAGTCGGCCAGCGCGTCGAGATACGGGTCGGCGGCGTCGGGGGTTTCGGTCACCTCGCGGGCGTCGAGGAGTGCGGGGACCAGCTGTCGGGCCCTGACGTCGACGGTGTCGCGTTGTAACTCCTGCATGAACCCGCGGTCGACCGGTGTCCCCGACTCGACGGCGGCGTCGAGTGCCTCGTAAACCCGGGTGCCTCGAAAGCCCGAGGCGTACTCCTGGCCGATGGGGTAGACTGGGTCGTCAACCGGCCGCTGGTTCGCGGTGCCGATGTAGCTGGGCTGGATGACACCGGGCTTGTCCTCGAAGGGGATGAACCCGTCCCAGGCGGACTGGCCGTACGGCTCGAAGCCCGCCCACTCGGCCTCGCCGGCCGAGCCGTCGAAGACACGGTCACCCCGCACCACATCGCCCTCGACCCGCCTGATAGGGATCTTCCCTGTCGTCCAGTAGAGGGTGTGTCCCTCGCGGTCCGCGTAGACGATATTTTGGGTTGGGGCGTCGAACAGGTCCAGGGCCTCGAGCACGTCCTCGCGGCCGGTGCTACGGCTGAGCTCGTGAATCGCCTGTGACTCGCGGGTGCCGGACAGCCCGGTCCAGGCGACGCCGACGTGACGGGACTCGCCGTCAACCTCCCGGTCGAGGAAGGCCCCGTGGACGGTCTTTTTGACCGTGACCTCGCGGTCCTCGGCGCCCGCCACCTCGACGGTCCGGGTCTCGGTGTCAAACTCGCGGAACTCGCCGTCGTAGCGGTAACGCTCGCGGGCGTCGTCGGTCTCGTAGGTGTACAGGTCCATCACATCCGCGCCCGTGTTCGTGAACCCCCAGGCGCCGTGGTCGTTCTCGCCGGCGACGACAAAGGGGATCCCGGGGAAGACCACCCCGCGGACGTCCACGTCACCGGCGTTGACCCGCTGTTCGTACCAGACCGGCGGCGCCATCAGCGACAGGTGCATGTCGTTGGCGACAATCGGGCTCCCGCTCGCGGTGTGTTCGCCGGCGACGAGCCAACTGTTCGAGCCGAGATACGGCGGCGGCTCGAAGCGGCCCAGCCAGTCGGCAAACCCGGCGTCGACGGCCTCGCCGACGCGGGCGTCCGGACTCGCGTCCGCCCGGCCGGCGACGCCGGAAACCGCCCCACCGACCCGCCCCGGCCGGAGTATCGGGTAGCCGTGGTCGAACTGCGCCGGATACCGCCGGCGGTATGTGTCGGCGTCCAGTCGCTCGCGCAACACCGCCTGCCGGAGCGTGCCGAAACTCCCGGTCAACCCCCACGAAATCTGCACACCCACGAGCAGTGAGGCGACCACACTCCACTCCCGGGGTCGATAGCCCAGCAGCCCGAACTCCAGGGGCAGGGGCCCCTCGTCGATGTAGGCGTTGACCCCGTCGGCAAAGGCCGCGGTGGCCCGCTCGGTGTCGGTCCCCGCGATGGCCTCGGCGGAGGCCTCGGCGGCACCCAGGAAGTCCATCCGGGTGTTGAACACGTCGGAGTCGACGACCTGTTCGCCGGCAACCGCGGCGAGGGTGCCACGCATCCGCCGGCGGACCAGGTCCATCTCGAACAGCCGGTCGGCAGCCTGCGCGTAGCCGACCGCAAAGTACGCCGCCTGCTCCGTGTCGGCCTCAATGTGGGGGACGTGGTGGTCGTCGTAGGTGACCGTCGCCGGGCCGTACGGGCTCTCGACGGTGTCGGGGACCCGCTCGGCGCCGTTCCAGGCCTGCCCGGCAAACGGGGCGAACCGCTCGAGGAGGTCGTCGGCCGGCGAGACGGCGAGCGCGCCCGTCCCGCCGGCGACGAGCGCGCCCAACACGGCCCGCCGGGTCGTCTCGTAGTCCATCCCCTGAACAGAGGGGGTGCCGGCGCAAAAAGGTAGCCACGAACCCACACCCGCGGCGTTGTTTGTGAGGCGTGGGCTCGCTCACGGCAGGCACAGCCCCGCGAGACCGGACGGTCCCGGTCGACACCCCGGGCCAGGTTGGCCCGGCAGAGGGGGGTAGTTACGCTGACTGTCCGGCTTGCTTGAGTCCCTGGCTCTGCACAGTCTGCGGGAGCCGGATGGTGAGTGTCGTCCCCTCGTCGGACACGCTGACCGTGGTCTCTCCGCCGACCTCCGTGACCAGCATCCGGATCAGCCACACCCCCGACCCTTCACCGTGAACTAACGGCTGTTCGTTGCCTGTCTCCAGGACCGCGGCCTCCGCGTCCGGCATCCCCGGCCCGTTGTCGGCGACCTCGACCTCGACCCAGTTTCGGCCGGCGCTGGAGACGGTCACACTGACCGCCGGCGTCTCGTCGGTATCGGCGTCGATTGCGTTGTCGATGGCCTCGTGTAGCGCGTTCTCGACGGCCGAGGGGACCTCGGCGGCCGCTGTCCCGGGCATGGTCAGGTCGACCTCCGCCTCCGGGTGGGCTGCCCGCTGTGTGTCGACAACATCGGTTACCAGCGGTTCAGCCGCCGTGGTGTGCGAGCGGACCTCCTCCGAGTTGACCGCGTGTCTGATGTGTTTCATATCGCTCGTGAGTTTCTCCCACGAGTCGAGCGCGTTCTGAACCCTGCTCAGGTGGGAGTCACGCTCCTCGGGGGTCACCGCCTCGGCGGCCCTGGAGGTCCACCCCCGGAGTTTCATGATATCGTTCCGGATATTGTGTCGCAGCACCCGGTGTAACACCTGCAGATGTTGTCGCTGCTGCTTTTTGTCGGTGATATCGCGACCCTCGACAACGACCCGCACAGTCTCGTCCTGTTCGTTGACCACAGGTTTCGCCGAGAAGTCAACCGTACTGATCCCGTTTGTCGCCTGAACGTCGAGTTCCTCGCGGACGAACTCGCCGTCTCTGGCCCGGTCGAGTGCGTCCCCGATACGCTCCTGTGTCGTCTCGGTGTGGTTCCACACCGGACCGGTGTCGAACCGCTGACCGACCGCTTCCTCGCGGTCGAGTCCGTAAAACTCCAGTGCCGTGTCGTTTATCTCGATGACCGTGCCGTCCGGGTGTAACAGCCCCGTCAGCTGGAACGAGTTGTCCAGGAGTGACTCGTACTGA
>JBLGCN010000089.1:0-7436 GCA_047617405.1 Natronomonas sp. | reverse complement strand
TCTTCAAGCGGTTTGCCGATATCGACGTCTTCGATATCGAACTCGACCAGGACACCGCCGAGGAGATGGTGACCTCGGTCAAGGCGATGGGCCCGACCTTCGGCGGCATCAATCTAGAGGATATAAAAGCCCCGGAGTGTTTCGAGGTCGAGGAGCGGCTCCGCGAGGAGATGGATATCCCCGTTTTTCACGACGACCAGCACGGCACGGCGATCATCTCCGGTGCCGCCCTGCTGAACGCCGTCGACATCAGCGACAAGGAGCTCGGAGACCTCGAGATCGTCTTCTCCGGCGCGGGCGCAAGCGCCATCGCGACCGCCCGGTTTTACGTCTCACTCGGCGCCAATCGGGAGAACATCACGATGTGTGACTCCGGGGGGATCATCACCGCCGAACGCGCCGCGACCGGCGACGTCAACGAGTTTAAACAGGAGTTCGCCCGCGACGTTCCCGAGGGAGGCCTTGACGAGGCCATGGCGGGTGCCGACGTCTTTGTCGGCCTCTCGGTCGGCGGCCTGGTCGACGAGGAGATGGTCCGGTCGATGGCCCCGAACCCGATCATCTTCGCGATGGCCAACCCCGACCCCGAGATCGGCTACCACGAGGCAAAACAGGCCCGGGAGGACACCGTCATCGTGGCCACCGGGCGCTCGGACTACCCGAATCAGGTCAACAACGTGCTTGGCTTCCCGTTCATCTTCCGCGGGGCACTCGACGCCCGCGCGACAGAGATCAACGAGGAGATGAAGGTGGCCGCCGCGGAGGCGCTGGCAACGCTGTCCCGGGAGGATGTCCCTGACGCCGTCGTCAAGGCCTACGGCGACGAGCCCCTGCAGTTCGGCCCGGAGTACATTATCCCGAAGCCACTGGACCCGCGGGTACTGTTCGAGGTTGCGCCGGCTGTGGCGCGGGCGGCGATGGAGAGTGGTGCTGCCCGACAGACGCTGGATCTCGAGGCCTACGTCGAGCGCCTGGAGGCTCGGCTGGGCAAGTCCCGCGAGATGATGCGGGTGGTGCTCAACAAGGCCAAAAGCGACCCCAAACGGGTCGTGCTGGCGGAGGGTGACGACGAGAAGATGATCCGGGCAGCCCAGCAGTTGCTCGACCAGGGGATCGCAAAGCCGGTGCTCATCGGCGACCGCGAGGAGGTGTGGGCACAGATGGAGGAACTGGGGCTGAACTTCGAGCCGGAGATTGTCGACCCCGACGAGGACAATCTCGACCCCTACGCGGAGCGGCTCCACGAGATCCGAAAGCGCAACGGTCTCACCGAGCGGGAGGCAGAGGAGCTCATCCAGGACGGCAACTACCTGGGCAGTGTGATGGTCGAGGTGGGCGACGCCGACGCGATGCTGACGGGGCTGATGCACCACTATCCGGCCGCGTTGCGCCCGCCGCTGCAGGTTATCGGGACCGCCGAGGACGCCAACTACGCCGGAGGTGTCTACCTGCTCACGTTCAAAAATCGGGTGGTGTTCTGTGTCGACGCTACCGTCAACCAGGACCCCTCCGGCGAGGTGCTGGAGGAGATGACCCGTCACACCGCCGAACTCGCCCGGCGGTTCAACGTCGAGCCCCGGGCGGCGCTGCTCTCGTACTCCGACTTTGGTAGCGTCGAGAACGAGGGCACCCGGAAGGTCAAGACCGCGGCGGACAACCTCCGGACCGACCCGACCGTCGACTTCCCGGTCGACGGCGAGATGCAGGCCGACACCGCACTCGTCGAGGACATCCTCACCGAGAGCTACGAGTTCTCGGAGCTCGACCAGCCGGCGAACGTCCTCGTCTTCCCGAACCTCGAGGCCGGCAACATCGGCTACAAGCTGCTCCAGCGACTCGGCGGGGCGGAGGCCATTGGCCCCATGCTCGTCGGGATGGACGAACCGGTCCACGTCCTGCAACGCGGCGACGAGGTGAAGGATATCGTCAATCTCGCCGGCGTGGCGGTCGTGGACGCCCAAAACGAGGACGACGCCTAATCGCCCGCGAGGCAAAACGGGGGTCGCGGTTCCGCCTGGACGTGCAGGCTATGTCCTGCGGCGACCCAGGCGACGTTTCCCTGGCGGCGTGTGAGGGTGTGTATGGACAACCAACAGCGGGTCGCGGCCTTCGTCGCGGAACACGACCTGGAAACGCCACCGGCCTACCGGCTACTCGACCTGGTTTCGGAGGTCGGCGAACTCGGAGCGGAGGTCACCGAGTCGACGGGTTACGGCGAGTCGACCGCGACGAACTCGGCGACGCCCGGTTTAGGCTGCCCGCGCTCGCGGAGGCGCTGGAGGTCGACGCCTCGGCGGCGCTGGAGGGGTCACTTGAAACGTGCGAGCGACGACTCGACGACCAGGGAACTGCCGGGTCGGAGGCCTGACTGGTCCTGAGACTGTCGGCTGTACGTCTGTCAGGAACCCCGCCATCCCGGGGTTACGGGCATCCTCACGACGGGACAGCCGGCGGTATGAACGCCAGGGGTGGACGGTGACGCCTGCGGGCTCAGACCGCGAGTCGGTCGGCGAGTTCGCCGCGTTCCTCGAGTTGGGCGAGGATGTCGCTGCCGCCGACGAACTCGCCGTCGACGAACGTCTGGGGGATCGTCTCGCGGTCGCTGTGTCGCTCGAGGGCCGTCCGGAACTCCTCCAGTGACTCGAGGACGTCGACGGTCGTCACGTCCTCGCGGTGTTGCCCGAGCAGGCCAATCGCACGCTCGGAGTAGCCACACTGTGGCATCATCGGCGTCCCCTTCATGAACAGGACTACCTCGTTTTCCTCGATGGCCTGGTCGACGCGCTCGGTGACCTCCTCCTGTGGGAGGCTCTGGTTGGGGTCGAACGTCATATACCCACCCAGCGGGTCCGCGGTAAAAGGTATTACCCCCGCTCGTCGGGCGTGTAGGTCTCAACCTCCAGAGCGTGGATGTCGGTCGTCATGTGCTCGTCCAGCGCGTCGTAGACCTGCTGGTGACGGTCAACTAGCGACTCCCCCTCGAAGGCCGGCGAGACAACCGTCGCCGCCAGGTGTTCGTCGTCACCCTCGTGGCGGGCCCGGCGCACCTCCGCCTCGGCGCCTGCGACCGACTCCTCGATGAGTCGCTCGACTTTGGTGAGGTCCATATCCGACCCAGTACCCCGGCCGGCAAAACGCTTGTCGCGTTACTCCGACCGGCCCGGACCGGTCGGCGGGTTGAAAAAGAGGGCATCAAAGACGGCAGCGCCGCTGAGCAAGGCCCCGCCGGCCACGGCGGCCCTGAACGGCACACCAAGCGCGGCGTGGACGACGAGCATGACGGCAAAGGCCAGCGGTATCACGGCCAGCAGAAGGTCGTACCGGGACAGGTTTGCCAGCCTGTCCTGAACGGGGTGACGTGAGGTGGTTCTGCTGTGACCGGAGTTGGGACTCGTTGCCATGATTGCGGTTACCTCCTATATGTAGATACACTCACTACCCCACTAAAATGTTACTCCGGTCACGTTGTGGAAACACACATCGAGTGTCCTGAGGGGTATCGAGAGACATTCGCATAACTTATGAAGATAGTACAGCCCGTCCGCTCCTGAGGCCGAGGGCAGACGGCAGAAACCGAACGGGTACGCTCAGTCGCCGGCGCCGCGGTCCGACCGCGAGGGCGGCGGGATGCGCTCCTCGCCGGGGGTGTTCGCGGGTTCGGGGCGCAGACAGCGGTCCGGTTCGCCGTTGACGTGGGCGTACCGGCCGGGGGCGTTAGCGAGCGGGTGGGCCGGGTTGCGGTCACTCGGGATCCGGGCGGCGCGGACCGCACCGAAGCCGTGGAGTCGAGCCCGGATCCCTCGCCAGTGGAGGCCGGTGGCACGGGGAACACTGACGCGGTGGGGTGTCCCCGGGCGTCCACCCTGTGAGAGGATGGCGGCGTTGACGTTCGCGGCGAGGTCGTCGTGGTCGACCAGCACGCCGACACGCGCCTCGGTCGGTGAGCGCGCGGCGAGGACGTCGAGCCCGAGGTGTAACGCCCGATACTCGGCGACGTTGTTGTCCGGCGCCTGGTCTGTGAGCGCGACTCGTGCGACCCGCTCGCCGTCGCGGGTCTCGATCACAGCGCCCAGCCCACCACCCGAGTCCCGGAAAGAGCCGTCGGTGGCGAGATAGAAGTCTCGGTGGTGTGTCCGGGGTGGGTGAGCGATGTGCGGGGTCGGCGACTCGTCGAACAGGTCACGAAGGTCCGGCCGGCCGTGTGCGGCCATATAACGTATACACGGGGCAGGATTGTAAGTGTACTGTCCGCGGCGACCCCTGCGAGCCGCCTCCCACGGCAACTGGCAGGGTGTGCCGGGGCTTACGCCGGGGTATCACCGAGCAGAGAGACTCCGACAGTCACGGGGCCGGCCGGGGTCTCGACGGTGGCCCGGTCCCGGACCGCGTCGAGCAGTCTGCGGCGCCACTCCTCGACAGCGGTCTCGTGGCGGGCCCGGTGGCGCTCGACGGTGTACTCGGTGTCGGGGTCGGCACGGATGGTGTCCTCCGTTTCCGCGGGCGTCGGGTACGACGGCGCGTCGTCGGTGACAAGCGCCTGCGGGGGGACGTGGACCGGCCGGGGTTCGTCGTAACCCTCGTTACCCTCGACGTGCAGACGGGCGCGCATCCGGCCGCTGAACGGGGGCGTGACCCGGAGGACGGCTGTCCGGCTGGTTGTCCGGTTTGTCTCCAGTGCCGCCACCAGGTCCGACGCCGTCACCGCTACGCCCTCGATAGCCGTCGGGTCCGCCTCGCCCATGTAGTCGTCTCGCCACAAAGGCTCAAAGACGTTCCGGGTCCCGGAGGCCCGGTCGGTCAGGGCGCGGCCATCGAGTTGCGTGTTCAGTACCGTGGGCTACACCCCAGTCGTCGTCGCGCACCTCGTGACCGTTCGACCGGCAGAGTGTCGCCGCCCCCTGGCACACACCGGGTGACCGGCCGCGCCGTCGGCCTGGTCACGCGGCCCGGGTTAGTATCACTCATCCTGACTGTGATGCGTCCGAGCAGCTACTGTGCCCGGGGGTAGCGGTCGGACGGGGGACAGAGTTATTCACCTCGGCGCGGTGTCACCGCTCATGGACTTCCAACTCAGCGAGGAACAGCGACTCATCCGCGACCAGATTCGCAAGCTCTGTGCCGACTTCGACGACGACTACTGGCGCAGAAAGGACAGAGACCACGAGTTCGCGTGGGAGTTCTTCGAGGCCTTCGCCGACGACGGCTGGTGTGGCGTCACGGTCCCCCGGGAGTACGGCGGCGAGGGCTACGGCGTCCAGGAGGCCTCACTGGTCCAACAGGAGATCGCCCGCTCCGGGGCCGGGATGGCAGGGACCTCGATCACCTCACACCACGTCTTTAGCGCTGCCCCGCTCGTCGAGTACGGTGACGACGACCACTGTGAGCGGTATCTCCCCGACATCGCCGCCGGTGACGTGATGGTCTGTACCGGTGTCACCGAGCCAAACGCCGGCACAGACACCTCTCGCGTCGAGACCACCGCGGAACGGGACGGCGACGAGTACGTCGTCGACGGCCAGAAGGTCTGGACCTCGAAGGCCCAGGAGGCCGACGTGATCATGCTGCTGGCCCGGACAGGCGAGCGCGACCCCGACGACCGCTTTGCCGGCCTCTCGCTGTTCTTTACGGAGTTCAGCCCCGACATGGACGGGGTCGACGTCAGCGAGATCCCAAAGGCCGGCCGCGGGGCCGCCGACTCGAACGAGGTGTGGTTCGACAGGGTGCGGGTCCCCGCGGCGGACCGTATCGGCGAGGAGGGCGAGGGGTTCCGGTATCTGCTCTCCTTTGCCAACTCCGAGCGGGTCTCGATCGCCGCAAACGCCGTCGGTGTGGGCCAGGCGGCAATCGAGAAAGGGGCGGACTACGCCCGCGAGCGGGAGGTCTTCGACGCGCCGATCGGCTCCTACCAGGCGGTCCAACACCCCTTGGCCGAGTCCTGGAGCAAACTCGAACAGGACGAGCTGATGGTCCGGAAGGCCGCGTGGCTGTACGACACCGACCGCGACGCCGGCGCGGCCGCAAACGCCGTCAAGTTGCGCGCCAGCGAGGACTCACTCGAGGCCTGTGAGCGTGCGATGCGCGTCCACGGCGGGATGGGCTACGCCGCCGAATATGACGTGGAACGGTACTGGCGGGAGACGATGATCAACGTCATCGCCCCGGTCTCCAACGAGATGGTGAAAAACTACATCGCCCGCCACGTGCTCGACCTGCCGCGGTCGTACTGACGGCAGACACCGGTGTGCCGACCTCTCAGCCCACGGCAGGCGACCACACAGAGTGCCCGGCCGGAGGACAGGCACACCCGATGGCAGGTGTCGACGGCTCGGTCGCGTCAGCCGGTGTGGACCGGTCGGAGCATCACGGTGGCTCAAACGACCCTCGTGCCATCCGTAGCGCACTTATTATGACTGGCACACGGTTGGGGTATGAACCGTCGGCGACTGCTCGCGGTCTGTGGCGCCGGGCTGGCCGGGCTTGCCGGCTGCGGGTCCGACACCGATGCTGTAGAGCCGACCGGCGAGACGCCGGAGTCGACACCAGCAGCCGTGACTGACTCGCCGGACCGTCAGTCACAGACAGCGGAGACGGCGCGCACAGAGACCCCCGTGGACCCGCCGGAACTGGAGCCGGCGTGGACTGTGCGCGACCTCCCCGGTCCGGAGACGCCAGTCTCACTCGCACTCCCGAACAGTGCCCAGACTGGAGAGCCGGCGTCGGTGACTATGCACACGGCGACCGGGGGCGGTGGGCTCCTGCAAGTCGACCCCGCGGACGGCTCGGTCGGGTGGCAGACCGCGACACGGCTGCCGGTCGACAGCGAGGACCCCCAGGCCCCCGACCTGTTCGGCATCCGGCGGCTGGGCGACACGCTATTTACCGTTGCCGGTGACCCCGCAGCCGACGACCCCTACACCACGCTGACCTGCCGGGACCCCGCGACCGGTGCGGAACGCTGGCACGACCGGCGCCGGGAGATACTCACCCCGCTCGACACTCAAGACGGGGCTGTCCTCGTCGCCGGCGAGTACCTCCGGAAGCCGACCGACGAACTCAGGCCGGGCGAGCCGCGGAGCCGGTCCGGTCGGCTGCGGGCGCTCGATGCCGAGTCGGGCGCGGTCGACGCCGAGGCGGCTGTTGACGCCTCGTTTTCTGTCGCGACGGCGCCACACGGCCTCTACGTCCAGCGCCAGCGAGCCGGCGACGGGTACCGGTACAGTGTGGTCGCGTTCGACCGGGACCTGACCCGGCGCTGGCAGGTGGACACGCAGAGCCAGGTCGGCCGGTCCCTGGCAACGACCGAGGAGGGGGTGCTGTACACCGTCGACGGCGAGCTCGCCGAGCTGGATGCACAGACCGGCGACCCGCGCTGGACCGTCGGCGGCTGGACCACCCCGCCACGGGGCCCGGACGTGCTCCCCGACGGGACCATCTAC
>JBLGCN010000088.1:0-7470 GCA_047617405.1 Natronomonas sp. | reverse complement strand
TACCTGCGGCCGGGACGTGGGTTGAACAGCGAGTGGGCGAGGTAACCGACCGGACAACGGTTGTGACGGGTTCGCGACTCGTCGGGGCCATCACGGGGTCCGGAGAACCCCGGTGTAGTGGTGTCGGTCGTCGACCGTTCGTTCGTAGGTGTAGTTGTCCGGCGGGCGAATGTTCCAGGAGGTGAACCGGTCGTCGATACCGTCCACGATGGTCGTCACGAAGGACCCGTACGCGCGCAGCGTCGGCCGCGTCTGCGTGTGGACCAGCTCGTAGCGACACCGTGTCTCGCCGCTGTCGGGCGAGACGACCATCCGGAGGTCATCGCGGAGTTCGGCGCTGAACCCGGAGTGTGAGCCCGTCAGGACTGCTCTGCCGAAGGCGTCGACCCGGTCGCAGGCGCTGTCAGGAACGTGATTCACGTCTCTACAGTATTGACGGGGCCGCGGGTAAAAAGCCGTCCGCGTTCGCCGGACAGCGAGACGAGTGAGGGGAGTTCCGTCGGCCCCAGTGACACGCGCCAGTCGGTAGTCGCGGGCACACAATGCCAGGAGCGGCCGCGTTACAGTAGTGTATCGGTATAGACGGCGGTCAGTCTCTTTGGTTTGAGGGGTGTCCCCTCCCGGGAAGATACGGGGAGGGGCAACCGCGGTCGGTAGGACCGGGTTGGTGGGGTGGGGGTAATACGTCGCTGGAATGCGACAGCTGAGACTGGTATGCCAAGGGTAATAAGCCGTTCTCTCCAGTTTCACGTTTTGATAACAACCGTGCAGGGAGTAGCCATAGCCGCGGGCCGTGCAGAGAGGACGCAACTCGGTCGCCGCCACACCCCCGTAGCGAGCACTCGGCCACGCGGTGACGGGTGTCTCAGGCTGTGCGCCGTCGGATCGACGCTGTTAGACAGCTGCTCGACAGCCTGTCTCATAGCCGCGATTATTGCTGTTGGCATAAGCCAGCTACACGCGTGGTATACCAACGCTGTTTGGGATCGTGGCTAATGGGATGACGCCCGTACCTGTAGGTGTAGACGTTGGGAGCGGTCACCACCAACAGACAGTTACGATTATGTCTGACACATCAGCTAACGGTACCACTGGAACAGGACCTCTCGGCGACCGGCTCGACTGCCCAGGCTGTATACGGTCGTTCAGAACAGCGTCGGCGCTTGACCGTCACGTCAGCCGAAACCCGTCGCACAGTCACGGACAAGACGTCGATACTGCCGCTACAATGCAGGGCGTGTGGGACAACGGGTGGGTGACCTTCGACGACCGCGTCGAACGGGCGGTTGTCGTCCCGCGCACCACGGAAACCGTCGACGTCGCGGTAGTCGTCGCGCGTGACGTGGTCAGGATTACCGGCGACCACGACGCGACAGTGAAACTCCCCGAGAGCGCCGGCGCGGGCGTGGACACGCTCCGCTGGCAACTCGAGAGTGGGGTTCTCCGGCTCACGCTCGACCGCTGAGGCGGGCACTCCGGCAGCACAGCCGCTGGACATCGGGTGTGCGACCCGGCTCAACGCCGCCGGCCCCAGAACGGGTTACGCCGGTTTGGTCCCGGCAACCCGGCCGTCGACACCCCCGGTCGGTGGGGGCAGAGCGGAACCGACAGTCCGGAAGGGCGACCAGTCGCCCCGTGTGTCCACAGGGATGGTCGTGTCCCCGTCGACCGGCAGTCGTGGGCGGAGCAGTGCGGCCCCGGCCGCTGACCGGCGACAACTCGTTACCACCGGTCTGGTCGACAAAGACCCGCTCGGCCGGCGCCGGGCGGGGGCAGGGGAGACGACTCGGGCGGTGAGTCCTCGCGGCGTGTGTCGGGTTTCCCCACCCCCGGGGTATCGCAACCGCAGTACCGAGACCGGCGTTGCCGAGCGCGTAGGTACAGCACAGACGACCGACCGGTATCGTCGGTGCAACGATCAACAGCCGGGTTTCGAGTCGCCACGCCGAGCAGCACTCTCTGCCGTTTTGTCGCAGCGGGGTCCGGGTGTGTCGGATTGCTCGCCGGATACTCGGGTGGACGCGGCGGACACAGCGGCTATCGAGGTCAACACACACGAACGCCAGAGGGTGGTAGTCCTGCACATGTACCGGGACGATATCGAGGTGACAGAGTGGCGGTTTCAGGAACGCCGGGGTGTCACCCGCTCGTCGTCGGTTCAACAGGAGGTGGCTCCCGAGAGCGCCGTGTTGAGGGCCGTCTAGCTGTAGTCCGGGTCTCCGGCGTCGGTGTACCGGACGACAAAGTACGCGGCGACGAGCACGAGGAGGAGGATACCGAAGCCGCCGGCAGCCGTCAGGGCACCGGTAGCCGTCTCGAAGTCGCTGATACGGAAGCTGATTATCTCGCGTGCGATTGCGATGATCCCAGCACCAACCACGATCCGCACAACTGGCTCGTTCCGAGCGTACGCGATCAGCGTTCGATGCACCTCGACGATGATCAACAGGAGAAGCACAGTATCAAGCAGTCCAACTACCGCAAACGGGTCGGTAAAGTTCCCACTCGTGATGAGGTCCCACAGGCTGAGTGTCACGTCGAACACCCCGATGAGAAATAGTAACAGCGTGAAATAGGCGGCCGCGAGTACAAGCCACTGCATTGCGACCACCGAGGGCTCTGTGACACGCGACAGGTCGGTATCCGGTCTCACGTATCTATCATGTCGGCTGGCAGTATATATTTGTTAGTCTCACCCACACAGATGCGCACAACCCGCCGTGTATAGCCTCTGTAACAGCCGTGGACGTGTATCCCGCACCCCGCACGGACGGCGACCAGTACTCAAACTGATGTGATCAGGACACACACACGGGTCGGAGACGCCCCTGTTCGGGGGTGAAGCACAGTGAACCCACCTGACGCGCTCTCACCGCCAGCGAGGGTCGCCCCAAAGAGAGCGTCCGACACCCGCTCGTTTTCGGCGTAGAGCGGCACGCTCTGCGCGTTGAGGCGGTCACCGGTGGTCGTGACCGTCACGCCGCATTTCAGTGTCGGACCCGGCGCGGGTGGCGCGTTGACGGCGGTAGTCTCTCTGTCGAACACCGACAGTCCGGACGTTCCCCCCGCGGGTGAGCACGTGTTGCCCGGGCCGGTGTTATCAGCTCTGATACGTACGGGAGAACGGTTATTATGCAACATCCGGGTCACACGGTCAGGGGCAAAACGCATGGATCTAAATCAGAGTGAGGAGAGTTCTACTCACACACAGCAGCCGTCCGGCCACGACTCGACACAGGCACCGACGGACGACGTTACCGACCCGGACCGGTTCGCCGGGCCGCCAGAGGAGGAGACACAGTTCGACCGGTCGTTCGCCAGCGAACACCTCGATGAGCTCATACTCGCGATTCTTTTCTGTCAGGGCGAGGCAAACGGGATGGAGGTCATCCGGGAGTGTACCCGCTGTTTTGGCGTCCAGTTCAGTCCCGGAACCGTCTATCCACACCTCCACTCGCTCGAGGAGGACGGTATCCTCGCACAGCGTGAGACCGTCCAGACGAAGGAGTACCGTATCGTCGACGAACAGGCCGCGGCGGACACTCTCACCGCCACGACCACACAGCTCACCCGGTTGAGTGAGTTTTTTTCGACGACACTCCGGCAGACCGAGCCCCCGGAGTGACCCTCATCGCCCGACAGCGACCTGGGAGCGGACACAGTTTGGTGTGCCCCGGCCGGGAGCCGCCCCACGTGAGTGCCGAGGGCAACACATTCCCGTGCTGACGGGCCCGGTGCGTTCGGTATCCTGTACCCCACGTGGGCTGTGACCGGGTTGGGGTCGTCCGGCCCCGTCACGGCCGCGGCCAAACCTGTGGGTCCTCCGACACCGCTAACTGGCTAACGGCGTAATCGCGGGTGTGCGCGACCGTCTCGCCCTGGCCTGGAGGCTCCTCGCCGGGCTGCTGGCTCGCGGGAACGTCATCGGCCGCGAGCGGTTCGGGGAGACCGTCGACCTCGCCTGGCCCCGTATCGTCACCGGCTTTGCAATCATGTCCAAGCGGACTGTCGACCTCGCCATCGTCGGGGTCGCGGTCGGGGGCGGGGCCGTCGCCGGGCTAACCGTCGCCAACGCCTACTGGACGGTGGGGAAACTCGCCTTTATCGGGCTGGCAGGCGGGACCCTCTCGCTGGTGTCACAGAACTACGGCGGCGGGGACACCGACCGGGCCGCCGAGGTTGCCGGGGTGAGTCTCCTGGTTGCCCTCGTGCTCGCGGTGCCGGTGACCGCACTGTTCGGGTTCGGGGCCCGCCCACTGGTCGGCGTGGTCGGTGGCGGCCCCATGACCACCCGCTTTGGAGCGCTGTACCTTTCGGTGGTCGCGCCTGGACTGCTCTTTGAGGGGCTGAATCTCGTTGCCTCGCGCACCTACGCCGGTGTGGGCGACACTCGCACGCCAATGGCCGTTCGCGCCGGCGGCGCGCTGCTGAACGTCGCCCTCAGTGGGGGGCTGGTGTTCGGCGCCGGCCTGGGTGTGTTCGGGGCCGCGCTCGGGACAACCCTCTCGACGGCCGCCGTCACCGGTGTCTTCGCCTGGGGGCTGACGGGCCGCTCCTATCTGGGCCGGGGTGCAAGCCCGGTCCCGGTTGGACCTGGCCTCCGGCCGGCTATCGGGCTCGTCCGGCAACTGGCAGCCGTCTCCGCCCCGCTCGCGGCGCGACGGGTCGGACAGGGGTTGGCGGTGTTCCCGCTGCTCTGGATTGCCGGGTTCTTTGGCCCCGCCGTCCTCGCGGCGGTCGGTGTGGGCCGACAGGTCCGGGACCTGCTCAACGCCTTCGCGTGGGGCTTTTCCATCGCCGCGTCGACGCTGGTCGGCCAGGCGTTAGGGGCCGCGGAGGAGGGGCTGGCGGCGCTCTACGGTCGCGAGATAATCAAACTCTCACTGGTCGTCTATCTGTGTGCCGCCGCGGTCGTCCTGGTCGCCGCCCGGCCTATCGCCACCGTGTTTGTCGACCGCGATGTCGGCGTTACCGCCGCCTTCGTCCGGATTGCCGCGCTGAGTGTCGTGCCACTGGGCATCGACGGCTCGGCGACGGGCGCGCTCCGCGGAGCCGGCGACACCAGGGTCCCGTTCCTGGCGACACTCGCCGGCCTCTACCTGGTCGCGCTCCCGGTGGCCGTGCTCGGGACTGTCACCAGCCTGGGTGTGCTGGCACTCCAGGCCGCGCTACTCGCCGAGACGGGGGTGCCGATGGTGGTCAATCTCCTCCGGTTTCGCACCGGCACGTGGAAGGCGATTAGCCGGGAGTTCCGCCCCGAACAGGAGGCCGACCCGGACCCGGACCTCGGGGACTGAGAGCGACACGCTCAATCCGCCGTGGCCCCGAATAGACGTATGACAGGTTCGAGCGACACCGCCGCCCAGTACGCCCTCGACACAGCGGCACCGCCGCCGTCGGAGACCCGGACCGCGACGTTCGGGATGGGGTGTTTCTGGGGTCCCGAGGCCCGGTTCGGCATCAGGTCCGGGGTCGTCCGAACACGGGTCGGGTACGCCGGCGGCACCACCACCGAGCCCAGTTACTACAGCCTCGGCGACCACACCGAGGTTGTGCAGGTGTCCTACGACCCGGACGAGACGAGTTACGAGTCCCTCTTAGAAGTGTTCTGGGCGCACCACGACCCCTTTTCGACCCCGAAACGGCAGTACCGTGGTGTTGCACTCGTCGCCGACGAGCGCCAACGGGCCGCTGCCGAGCGGACCCGCGAGCGGTTGGCCGCACGCGCCGGCCGCGAGGTGGCCACGCGCGTCGAGTCTCTCAACGGGTTCACGCTCGCCGAGGCCTACCACCAGAAGCACCACCTCCGCTCGGCGCCGGTCGGTGACCGACTCCTGTCGGTCGGTGGGCTGGATGTCGTGGACTCGACCGTTGCCGCCCGGCTGAACGGCTTCATCGCCGGACACGGTGACGACGACCGTCGGGCGGCGCTGCTCGGGGAGCTTGACCTCCCGCCGGCCGTCCTCACCGGCCTTGAGGCGCGACTGTAACGGGTCGCCTGCGACGGCCGCTCGGTCGCCGACGTTGACCCGTCGGAACGAGGCCACCCGCCCCCGAGCCGGCACCCTCTCGACAGTCGCCGGCGCTCGCGCTGTGTGCGGGCCACGCTATCGTAGCACTCGTTACCGGCGATTAGTAACTCACACGTGACACATGGACAGGCCCACCAGACAGTTCGGCCAGTTACTCGCTGACCTCGATAGCTGGAAGGGGAGATACACCTCCTATCTGCTGTACGGTCTCAATATCCTATTCCTGCTGTTGTACGTCGTGGACACCTACGACTTTGCCGGCCCGTACCGGACACAGGTCATCGCTGTCGAGTTTTGTCTGGCGCTGATATTCCTCTTCGAGTATCTCTCCAGGCTGGACTACGCTGACAGCGCTCTGGACGAGGCGAGGAGTTTCTACTCGGTTGCGGACCTGCTGGCCATTCTCCCCGCGTTACTGATTGGGCTCGTTCCAGTCGTGGGACAGCTCGCGTTTTTCCGGAGTATACAGGTCCTCAGGGTACTCAGATTCACCAGGATAGCCCTGGAGAACGACAGTTTCTTTAATTACGACCTGACCTCGAGACAGGTGGTAGTGGCGGAGCTACTGATTCTCATATTCATCATACTGAATCTCCACGCCGGCGCGGTCTACGGGGTGGAGTCGGCGGTGAACGGGGACATCAACAACTACGGGGATAGTCTGTACTACTCCGTTGTCGCGTTGACGACGACCGGGTTCGGGAACACCGTGCCAGTCACCGCCGCCGGGAAGCTGGCGACGTCTATCGGGCTCATAGCCGCCGTGACACTCATCCCGTGGCTGGTGGTCAGGGCCAGAGAAACCGGCGAGGTCGACGCTCAGTGTAGCCGGTGTGAGAATGATAAACACTACAGCGACGCGAACTACTGCTGGCGGTGTGGCGAGGAGCTATCCGGCAAGTGAGCCGGTGCGCTGTCGGCTCGGGTGGCCTCGTCTCAGTGCTACGACTCGCCGTGCCGCTGTACGGCCGGGCGAGGGCGCCGTGTGTGACGCGGTATGTCAGCGAGCGGCTGCGGCTTTCACCGGGGCGGACCGCTGGGGGGGTTACCAGCCCGCGGGGTTGAGCAGGTATTTCGCCGCGAGATACCCGCCCGAAACAACGACCGAGATGAACGAGGCCCGCCGGAGCAGAGTGGCCGGCTGGGCGAGGAGTGCGCTGTCCAGGGTGGCGCTCGAGCCGAGAAATACCGGCACAGACACCAGGAGGACCGCGACCGCCAACCGGTCTGCGTCGCTGACCATACGGACTGTTGCGGCGCCCGGGCAAAAGGTCGACGGGGCTGGCCGTCAGCCCGGGGCTCTGCTGGGGGGCACCCCCACGGAACGGGGCGTCACGGAGGCAACCGAAAATCGGCGTGCCGGGGAACACGACAGCAAATAAGTGGCTCCACGCGAGAGGTGTGTCCAATGAGTTCAGAACACGACGAGTCCCGCGGT
>JBLGCN010000087.1:0-7489 GCA_047617405.1 Natronomonas sp. | reverse complement strand
TCGTCCATGTCCCCGTACTTGGCCGCGTGAGGGGATAAGTGGCTCGAAGCCGAATACGAGGCTGACCACCTCTCGGGCCCGTCAACCCTCCTCGCTTCCCGCTTCTGCCTCGTCGGCGTGCTCCAGAAGCGCCCGCCCGAGGGTGCGCGCGTCGGCCGGGGACAGGTCGAGCCGGTCGACGTGACGGGGGAGGTCACCCAGGTCAGCGGCGTCGAGTTCGACACTGAGGTGGACGACCTCGTCGTCGTCCCGCCTGCCCCCACCGACGCCCCCGCCGGCCCGGCCGCGTCCCGTCCCGCTGTCGGGTGTGTCGACGTTGACGACAGCACCCGCCGTCTCCTCCCAGTCGGGGTGGACTGCCCGCGCGTCGACAAAGTCGAGGGTGGTGTAGGCGGTGACGTCCAGTAGCCGGCGGCGCATCTCAGTCGTCCGCCGGGAGGGGGTTCCCCTCGGCGTCGGTCGGCGCCGGGCTCTCGCCGTCGTCGAAGGGGTACCACGACCCCTTTGCGTCGTGCAGGCAGGGGTCCTCGTAGCTCGTCTCCTCGGGCTCGGCGAACTCGACCAGCGCCTCCTCCCCGGTCTCCCGGACCCACTCCCGGAAGGTCTGGCCCTCCCCGCGGTGGGCGGCAAAGGCCTCCAGGAGATTCCGCAAAAGCCCGGGCACCTCGTCGGCGGGCACCCGCTGGCGGACCCACTCCACGAAGGCGGGTTTGGTGCCGATCCCGCCGCCGATGCCGATGTCGAGCGCCTCGACCATCTCGCCGTCCTTCCTGGCGCGCATCCCCTGGAGGCCGATGTCGGCCGTCATCGCCTGGCCGCAGTCGGCCGTACACCCCGAGTAGTGGATCTTCAGCTGCTGGACGCCCTCGGGGAGGTCGACGTTCGCCCGCAGCCAGCGCAACATCGTCGCCATCCGGGCCTTTGTCTCGGTCAGCGCCAGCGAGCAAAACTCCGTCCCCGTACAGGCCATCGCCCCCCGCTGGAAGGGGTTTGGCTCGGGCTGGTGGGTCTCGAGCAACGCCGCCCCGAGCAGCGCGTCCAGTTCGTCCCCGGGGACATCCATAATCAGGGGGTTCTGCCGGCGGGTGAGCCTCACCTCGCCGGAGCCGTGCTCGTCGGCCAGGTCCGCGAGTTCGACCGTCTCGGCGGCGGTCAGCCGGCCGACCGGGACCGAGAGGCCGACGTAGTGGTTCCCGTCGGTCTGCTCGTGGACACCGATATGGTCGTGTTTGCCCGCCTCGGGCGAACGGCCGGCGTTGTAGGTGTACTCCTCGCGGAGGTGCCGGCCCGCCCGCTTCAGCTCGAAGTCGACGTACTCCTCCTGCATCCGGTACCGGATCTTGTCGGTCCCCCAGTCGTCGACAAAGAAGCGACTGCGGTTTTTCTGGCGGTTCTCGCGGTTGCCGTGCTCGAAGTACAGCTCCACGAACCCCCGGACCACGTCGTAGGCGTGCTCCGGAATAACGAAGATGTCGAGACTCCGGGCCCGCCGGGGCTCGCGGCCGCCGAGACCGCCGCCAACCCGGACATTGAACCCCCGGATCCGCTCGCCGTTGACCATCTTCTCGGCCGGCTCCAGCCCGATCCCGTTGATCGAGTCCTGTGCACACCCCTCCCGGCAGCCGGTCACGCTGATGTTGAATTTCCGGGGCATATTCGCCAGGTTGTCGTCGTCCCGGAGCTTCTCCTGGACCTCCTCAAGCACGGGCAGTGACTCGACGAACTCCTGCTTGTCCTTGCCGGCGACCGGACAGCCGGTGATGTTGCGCATCGTATCCCCGCCGGCCGACCGGGAGCTCAGCCCGACCGCCTCCAGTTGCTCCCAGATCTCGGGGATATCCTCCAGTTTGAGCCAGTGGATCTGGACCGACTGCCGGGTGGTGAAGTCGATCCAGGCGTCCCCCCACTCGGGGTTCTCGACCGGCCCGGTCGCGTACTCGCGGGCCACCTCCCCGATGGCCCGCAACTGTCCCGGCTCCAGGACCCCGTCGGTGTTTGCCAGCCGGAGCATAAAGTAGGACTCCTGACCCGACCGGTGGTGGAAGACACCCCAGAACTTGAACCGGGAGAACCACATCTCCCGCTCCTCCTCGGGGATCGAGCCCCACCCCTTCTCGGCAAACTCCTCGATCTTCGCCCGGACCTCGTCGCCGTACATCCCCTGTTTCCAGGTCTCCTTCTTGTTCCCCATCGGTTATACGCCCCCGACAGCACACAGCACATACCCCGCGTAGTTGGGTGATTGACCAACTCTCATACCGAAAGCTGTTGTCTCGGCCCGTATAATCCTGACCGTTTACTATCTGTACGATTCTGGCGGAAAATTTGACGGTCCGACAGCCGGCGCCCGAACCGGGGGCCGAGCGGGGCCGACTGGGGGTGGTGGTTTGGATCTCCCGATTTTCCGCGGCCTCAGTCGACAAACCTGGACCGGGCCCGGATACCGGGGGTGGCCCGGCCCTGTCGGCGGACACATCTCCTGTGCGGACCGCCACCCGTCGGTGTGGCGGGGGGCCCAACGATGACCAGTCGCTCACAGTGTGTGAGACGCGGTAGCGTGTGTTTCAAAAGCGACTATATGTCGGGAAAACTGGCCAGTGAGTCGAAGGGATTACACCCCAGTCGACAGTGTTGTGAGTATCGAAACGGATATACACACGATCGCGAAACGATAGTACAACAGAACAGTGATGAGCAAACGGCCCTGCTACGACCGACCTCTCGACTGCCGGGGTGACCGGGCGTGACTGAGTGGAAGCCAACGACCTGTATGCGGTGTGCCGTCGGCTGTGGCCACCTCCAGCGCGGTGCCGACACCGGCTACGGGCTTGAGGAGGTCCGCGGCGACGCGAACCACCCGACAAACAGCGGGCTGGCCTGCGAGCGCGGTATCCGGGAGACCGCCAACCCCGAGGGAGAGTGGCTCACCGAACCGCTCATCCGTCACGGCGATAGCCTGAAACCGGCCTCCTGGGACACCGCCCTCGGGGTCGTTGCGACGCAGTTTATCGACGTGCTCGCAAGTGAGGACGAGGCGGTGGCCGTCCTCGGGAGCGGCCAGCAGACAAACGAGGCCGCCTACGCGCTGGGCAAGGTTGCCCGGGGGGCCCTCGGAACCCCCTACTACGACGCCAACACGACGCTGTGTATGGCGAGTGCGGTCACCGCCTACTACCAGGCCTTCGGCAGTGACGCGCCGCCGCCGACATACGAGGATATCCCTGGGGCAGAGACACACCTGGTCTGGGGGGCGAACCCCGCGGCCGCCCACCCGGTGATGTACCGGTGGGTCGTCGACAGTGCCGACGAGGACGACAGCCAGCTGGTCGTCGTCGACCCGGTGGCGAGCGAGACCGTCGACGACGCCGACCACCACGTCCAACCCGACCCCGGCACCGACCTGGCGCTGGCTCAGGCGGTGTTGGCTCGACTCGTCGAGACCGGCGGCGTCGACCGGGACTTTGTCGACCGGTGGACCGAGGGGTTCACCGACGCCGTCGACTCGCTCCCCTCCGTCGAGGCCGCCGCGGCCACGGCGGGCGTCCACACCGACGATATCGACCGGCTCGTGGCGGCGCTTGCCGACCCGACACTGCTCTACTGGGGGATGGGCGTCAACCAGAGCACCCAGGGCACCGACACCGCACGGGCGCTGATCGACCTCTGTCTGGCCACGGGCAATCTGGGGCCGAGCAGCGGCCCGTTCTCGCTGACCGGGCAGGCAAACTCGATGGGGACGCGGGTCTGTTCCTCGAAGGGGACCTGGCCGGGTCACCGGGACTTCGAGGACCCGGCCCACCGCAAGGCGGTGGCGGAGGCCTGGGACCTCCCGGTCGGCCGGCTCCCCGATGCCGCCGGCCCCGGCCCCGTCGGTATCGTCGACGAGGCCGCCCGAGGGGCGGTCGAGGCCTGCTGGTGTGTCGCCACCAACCCCGTTGCCGGCATGCCGGACACGAGCACCGTCCGGAACGCTCTCGAGGACACGTTCCTCGTCGTCCAGGACGCCTTCCGCTCGGAGACAGTGGAGTACGCCGATGTCGTCCTGCCCGCGGCCACGTGGGGTGAATCAGAGGGGACGGTAATGAACATGGAACGGACCGTCTCGCGGGTGACCGCCGCAACGGACGTGATGGACACGGTCCGCCAGGACCTGGACATCATCGCCGCCGTTGGCAACCGTGTCGCGCCCGGGCTCTTTGCCGAGCCGCCGCTCGACCCCGAGACGGTCTTCGACGAGTGTCGGGCCCTCACCGCGGGGACGCCGGCGGACATGTCCGGCATCAGTTACGACCGGCTGGCGGCGGAGTTGGCTGTCCGGTGGCCCACCGCCGACGCGGCGAGTCAGGGTGGCTACCGGTACCTCGACACCGAGGAGGGCGACGAGCGGTGGTCCTTCTGTACCGGGTCGGGCCGTGCGCAGTTCTCCGAGGCCGACCACAGCCCGGTGCCCGAGCCGACCGACGCGAGCTACCCGCTCGTGTTGACCACGGGCCGGCAGGCCGACGCATATAACACGGGCGTGCGGACCCGTGGCGCAACCGACGACGACCTGCCCGTCATGCGCGTACACCCCGAGACCGTCGGCGACCATATCGCGCAACTCGACCGGGGCCGGACCGTCGTCGAGTCGCGGCGTGGGCAGGTCACCGTCGAGGCCCAGCCTGACGACAGCGTCCCCCCGGGCGTGCTCTGGGTGGACATCCACAACCCCGCCGCCAACGAGTTGACGACCCCCGCGGTCGACCCACAGTCCAGGGAGCCGAACTTCAAGCAGTGTGCGGTCCGACTGACCGCGCCCGAGCGCTCCTCGCCGCTCACCCACGACGGGGTCGCCCAGCCCGGCGCCGTCGACATCGACGCCGCGGACTGGTAGCCCCACCCCGCGCTGATTCTCACCCCCGTCTGCCGGGCGTGCGACCGACACCACCGACCGGGCTGTGTCTCCAACTCGACACCCGGCTTCCCGCACATCTTTAATTTCTGCGCTCAGACGATGCAAATATCCCGCCGTCGGCCCTCTCCTGGAGGGTTTCCGATTTGAGCCAGAAAAGTTGACAATTCTACAGACGGTAGCCTTATTACGTCCGAATAGCATGCAAAAAACCGTAGGAATCAAATGATTCGTGAATTCCTTCCGGTCAAGGGGAACAGCTCAAAACGCGGTCGGTGGGCAGCGCGTCAGTGTGCCCACGTCGGGGACGTGGACCGCCCCGGACGGAGGCCGGTAGCCACGGCCACTGCGGAGGGGGTCGACGGATGAAGAGTCCAATCCGGATGACGAAGTACCGGACGCTCCTGCTGGCGACTATCGGGTTCAACTTCTCGTTTCTGATCTGGTTTTCGTTCGCCCCCTTTACCGGGCCGATGGCCGAGGAGTTCGGCCTCAGCCCCGCCGAGATCGGTATCCTGGCGAGTGCGGCCATCTGGCTCGCCCCGTTCGGCCGTATCCTGACAGGCTGGCTCTCCGACCGGTTCGGTGCCCCGGCGGTGTTTGCGGTCGTGCTGACCTACGTCGGGGTGTTCTCGATGTGGAGCGCGGTCGCCCAGGACTACACGGTGTTTTTCCTGACGCGGCTGGTCGTCGCCACCGCGGGGATCACCTTCGTCATCGGTATCCAGCACGTCTCCGAGTGGTTCGAGGAGGGCGAACTCGGGCTGGCCGAAGGGGTCTACGCCGGGGTCGGTAACGCCGGCGCCGCGGGCGGCGCATTGCTGCTCCCGCGGGTGTTCGGCACCGGGTGGAGCGGCCCCCTTTTCGAGGTGAACTGGCGGGCTGCCTTCTTCTACACCGGCGCCGTTGCGATCCTGCTCGCGGTCGTCTACTACGTCTTTGGTGAGGCGGCCAAGACCGAGGAGAAACGCCAGGCCACCGCCGACAACGCCAGCTTCAAAGGCTGGTTCTACACCGCCACCCGCTACGGGACGGTCGTGCTCGCGATGGCCTACGTGATGACCTTCGGGCTGGAGCTGTCGATGAACGGCTGGCTGGCAACCTACTACCGGCTGGGGTTTGACACCCAGGACCTCGTGCTCGCCTCCACCTTCGCGGCCACCTTCTCGGTGGCGGCCGGCCTGCTCCGCCCTGTCGGCGGGTACGTCAGCGACCTCGTTGCGCGCAAGGAAAAGAACATCCTCCCGGTGTTCACCGGCCGGTACCGCGAGCAGTGGACGTTCGTCTCGCTGTGTTTCGTCGTGGTCACGATGGTCGGGATGACCGTTGCCGGGCTCTCCGGCCAGGTGTTGCTCGCTGTCGGGGCGGGCTTTCTGGTCGGGATAGGGTGTGCGTTCTCCGAGGGGGCTATCTTCGCGCAGGTGCCCGCGATGTTCCCCAACAGTTCGGGCGCGGTCGCGGGCGTGGTCGGCGGCGTCGGCACCGTCGGGGGGATCGTCTACCCGCTGGTCTACGCCGCCCCGTTCCTGCCGAACCTCCACGTCGGGTACACCGTCGTCGCGCTGTCGATGATCCCCATCGTCCTGCTCGCGGGGTGGGTGTTCCGGCCACACGTCGCCGAGCGGGCGACCGAGGACGGTGTCCTCGGCAGTGACGGTCCAACCGCGGCGGCGACCGACGACGACTAGCCTACGAGCCGACCAGCCGCATCCCCTCGCGAACCTGGTCACGCTGGCCCAACAGTGTGAGTCTGTCACCGACCTCGACGGTAAAGTCGGCGCTGGGGACGTGGGTCCCGCCGTCCCGGTCGACGAGCGCAATCAGGCAGTCGTCCGGGAGCATCGGCCCGACCTCCTGTATCGGCTTGTTGTCGAACTCCGTGTTCGTGAGTTCGACCTCCTGCACGTCGCCTGTCTCGTCGGCGCCGGTCATCCACCCGGCCAGCGCCGGCCGCTCGATCTGGTTGTCGATGGCCCAGGCGCTTGCCATCCCGGCGTCGATACTCCGGACGCCGAGGTCCTCGAAGGCGTCGACGTTGTCGGGGTTGTTCACCCTCGCGATGACCTCCTCGACGTCGAAGTTCGACTTCGAGAGCTGGGCGACCAGCAGGTTGGCGTCGTCGTCACCGGTCGTGGCAACCACGATCTTGGCGTTTTCGGCGCCCGACGAACGCAGCGTCTCGGTGTCGGTGCCGTCACCCAACTCGACCTTGTATCCCCTGTTACGGCCCTGTTCCGCGACATCCTCATCCTGTTCCACGATGACAACATTCTCGCCCCGGTCTTCGAGACGGTCAGCGAGCGCACGGCCCGTGTTCCCGCCTCCAACGATGATCACACGCATCGGTATTACGTCGAGATACGCCGCAATATACCGCGCCAGCCCGCCCTCGAAGGCGACCGTTGCCAGGATCACCAGGAAGACGGTCCCGACGAGCACGTCCGCCTGACTGCCGAGTGTGGCCGCCTCTGCCATCAGCTCTGTCGCCTCCGACCCGGTAGCCGCTGTGGCCTCCCCCCGCAGTGCCGCCGCCTCGTTCCGGAGTTCGACCGCAAACAGCGTCGCGACCGAGGCCGGAATGATCCCCCGTGGCCCGAC
>JBLGCN010000086.1:0-7520 GCA_047617405.1 Natronomonas sp. | reverse complement strand
GGCCGTTGTTCATCACGGCAACACGGTCCCCGAGCGTCATCGCCTCGACCTGGTCGTGGGTGACATACAGGGTGGTCGTCCGTAGCTCCGCGTGGAGCTCGGCGAGTTCCGCCCGCATCTGGACACGAAGCTTCGCGTCGAGGTTCGAGAGGGGTTCGTCCATCAGGAAGACCTCGGGGTCACGGACGAGCGCCCGGCCGATGGCGACGCGCTGTTTCTCCCCGCCCGAGAGCGCCGCCGGCTTGCGGTCGAGCAGGTCCTCGATATCGAGGACCCCGGCGGCGTCCGCGACCCGACGCTCGATTTCGTCGTCGGAGAAGTCGGTCGCCGACCCGAGCCCGAACGTCATGTTACGCTTGGCGCTCATATGTGGGTAGAGCGCGTAGTTCTGGAACACCATCGCGACGTTGCGGTCGCTGGCTTCGCGGTCGGTGACGTCGCGGTCGTTGATCGAGACGGTACCACTGGTCGCGGTTTCGAGGCCGGCCAACAGTCGGAGTGTCGTTGACTTGCCACAGCCGGAGGGGCCGACGAGGACGAGAAACTCGCCCTCCCGGATGTCGAGGTCGACCCCGTCGACGGCAGTGACATCGTCGAACTCCTTGGTGAGGCCGGCAAGGCTGATTCCGGTCATGATTGTAGTCCGAGGGTTTCGAGCAGCGGGCCACGGAACGCGACCAACGCAAGCAGCGGCGGCAACAGGGCCAACACCGCGCCCGCCATGATGAGCCCCCAGTCGGTCTGGCCGGCGTTGCCGACCGACTGGAGGTATTTCATCCCCACCTGGACGACCTGCTTGTTCTGGTCGGAGATGACGATGAGCGGCCAGAGATACTGGTTCCAGGAGTAGATGAAGGTGATCACGCCCAGCCCGGTGAGCATCCCCTTCGACATCGGGACGAGCACCCGGTACAGAAACGTGACCGGGCCGACGTCGTCGAGTCTGGCTGACTCGACGAGCGAGACCGGGATCGACATGAAGTGCTGGCGCAGGAGGAACACGGCCGTTGCACTCGCCAAATATGGGCCGGTGAGCGCGAGCAGTGTGTTCGACCACCCGAGCGCCGCCACCAGCTCGTACAGCGGGACGATCCGGACCGGAACGGGAAACATCAGCGTGAACAGGATCAGAAAGAAGATAGCGTTCTTGAACCGGAAGTCGTAGTAGACGAGCGCGAGCGCCGCCAGGAGGCTCACCGCCAGTTTGCCCACCGTGACGAGGACGGACATCACCAGCGAGTTGAGCATGTACTGAGTCATGCCGTAGGTGGTGAGCACCTCGACATAGTTCGATAGCCCGTCGGCGCCGGGCGCGAGGTTCGTGATGTCGTAGACCTCCGGGACCGTCTGTGTGCTCATGACGATTGCCAGCAACAGCGGTGAGGCCATCGCCAGGATAGCCAGCGTGAGCCCGACGTGTGGCAGAAGGGAGCGCCCCCCGACGACCCCCACGACGCGGCTGCCCAGGTCACCGAGGGCCGTTCCGCCGTCGGTGTCTGTGTCCACTGCCATGGTCAGGCTCCGTAGTGGGTGTACTGGTCGGAGATGCGCAGCTGGACGTAGGTGAGCACCCCGACGACCACGAACAGGATGATCGACTGTGCGGACGCGAGCCCCAGGTTGTCGAACTGGAAGGCGTCACGGAACAGCTGGTAGATCATGAAGTTCGTCGAGTTCGAGGGGCCACCCTGTGTCATCAGGTCGATGAGCGCGAAGCTCCCGAAGAACGCGTAGATCGTGTTCATCACGAGGAGGAACACGAGCGTCGGCGACATCAGCGGGACGTACACCCTGAACAGCCGCCGGAACGTCCCGACACCGTCGAGTCTGACCGCCTCGTTCAGCGACTTTGGGACGTTGTTCAGCGCCGCGAGCATGAAGATGACGTTGAACCCGACCTGTTTCCAGACCGCGGCGACGGTGATGACGAGGAAGGCCTGCCAGCCGTTCGTGAACCAGTCGAACTCGACGCCAAACCACGACTCCAGGTAGTGGGTGTAGATCCCGACGCTGGGGTGTGCCAGAAACAGCAGGACGGTCCCCGCGATGGCGGTGGGGAGGGCGTACGGCCAGATGGCCGCGATCATGTACGCCGCTTTCCCGCTCGTGACGACGTAGAGCAGGTACGAGACGCCAAGCCCGACCGCCATCGTGGCCGCGACGACGACCGCGGCGAACACGACTGTCAGGGCGACGCTCGTGAGGTAGGTGTCCGACGTCGCGAGCGTGACGAAGTTCTCGAGGCCGACGAACTCCTGATTTTGCCCGAACAGGAATGTCTTGTACAGACTGAGCCGAAGCGTATCGAGTGTCGGGTAGTAGAGAAAGAGCCCGACCACGACCAGCGTCGGGAGCAACAGCAGGTACGCCCCCAACGAACTCCGGTATGTGGTGTCTCTCGTGGACATCGTCTCAGCCGCCCTTGCTCTGGACGTAGTCCTGGAGAATGCTGTCGGCGTTGGACTTCATGCTCGCGAGCTTCGCCTCGACGTCGGTCCCGGCGTCGATCATATCGACGTATCCCTCCTGGATCACCGACCGGACCTCCTGTGCGGGGCCGGCCTGCCAGCCCTGTGTCGCCGGCGTCAGCTCCGTCTCCCGGAGCTGGTCGAAGGCGGTCTTGAAGTTGGGGTTCTCCTCGAACCAGCCCTCGTCCTCGAGCTGTGCGACCGCGCTGTCGCTGATCGGGAAGTAGCCGGTGTTCTTGTGCCAGAACGCCTGCTGGTCGGCCTCGGCGAGCCACAGCAGGAAGTCAGTCAGTGCGCCTCGCTTCGCCTCCGAGAGGCCCTCGGTCATCCACAGCGACGCCCCGCCGATCACGACGCCAGCCCGGGTGTCACCGGGTGTTGGGTAGTAGCCGGTCCCGAGTTCGAAGTTGTTCTCGGCGGCCCCCTCGGTCGCCGAGGCGACGCCGGCCGTCGAGGAGATCCACATCGCCGTCTTCCCGTTGAGAAAGGCCTGCTGGGCCGCGCCCCACTCGCCCACGCCGGCGTGGATGTAGAGGTCGTCCTCGTACATACTGTTCCACCAGTTGAACACCCGGCGGCCGACATCGGTGTCCAGGTTGATCTCCGTCGGGTCGTCAGCCCGGCCATTCCGGTTGTTCACGAGCGTCTGGCCGGCTTCGGCGAACCACTGTTCGGGAAACCACGACACGTTCGCAAAGGTGATACCGCTCTCGGCGACCCCCTGGTCGACCACAGTCTCGGCGGCCGCCCGGACGTCCCCGAGTGTCGACGGCGGCGACTCGGTGTCCAGCCCCGCCTCCTCGAACATATCCTTGTTGTAGTAGAAAATCGGGTTCGAGGAGTTGAACGGGAGCGAGTAGACCGTGTCATCGAAGGAGTAGTAGTTGATCACCGCGTCCTGGAAGTCGGACCAGTCGATCCGGTCGCTCGGCAGTGCCTCCTCCATCGGGACGAACGCCCCGCTGTCGATAGCCAGCCTGCCACCGAGGTCGACAATCTGGGCGAGTTCCGGCGCCTCGTTCGCCTTGACAGCCGACGTCACCGCGTTCAGTGTCTCGTTGTAGTTCCCCTTGTAGCTGGTCTCCACCTCAACACTGTCAGACTGCTCGTTGAAGTCGGAGGCGAGTGCGTCGACAGTTTCGCCAAGGTTGCCCCCCATAGCGTGCCACCACGACAGTGTCGTCGTGTCACCGCCGCCCGAGCTCGCCGACCCGAGACAGCCTGCCGACGCGAGACCCGCAGTCAGCGCCCCAGTCGTTTTGAGAAATGTACGCCGCCGCTGGTGTGTCTTCTTTGGCATGCGACAACGGTAGTGTCCGGGATTCCGGTAATAGTCGTTTATAATAGGGGTACAGGTGGCTGTGTTGGACAATCTCGGGTATAGGCAGGGTCTGACCGCTACGGAGCGGTGCAGCCGGTCGGGAGCACTGTAGAGAGTATCCGGACGTAGCAACCGGCACAATGTCAACTGGTTTCAGGGGTTGTCAGGGGAGTCCGACGGTGTGGCGGCCGACGACCGCTGGCCTGGACCGTGGCCGGGTATCCCGGGACACACCTGGGCGCCGGGCCGGTCCGACCGGCGGTATTATATCCCCGTCGTGTCAGTCTCGCACATGGAGTACGGCGCAATCGAGTACGAGCGGCGGGAGGCGACAGTGTGGGTCAGCCTCGACCGGCCGGGGGCGCTGAACGCGCTGAACGACGAGTTGCTCACCGAGTTGGAGCAGGCGGTCTACCGGGCCGAGGAGGCCGACGGGGTCCGTGCCCTCGTTATCGACGGCAACGGCGACGCCTTCTCCTCGGGCTACGACATCAGCAACGCCGAGTCGGACGCGACCACAGACGAGCGGGTCCACGACCAGCGCACCCACCTGGAAGCGGTCTTCTCGGCGCGACTCCCCGTGATCGCGGCGGTCGACGGCGCGGCCGTCGCCGGGGGTTGTAACCTCGCTCTCGTCTGTGACCTGACCTTCGCCACCGAGGGCTCGGAGTTCGGGTATCCGGACATGCACTTTGGGGAGCCCCCACCGAAGTTCGTCCTGCCCTTTGTGACGGACTCGCTAAAGGACGCCCGGGAACTGCTCTACAGCGGCAAGAACGTCGACGCCGAGGCCGCCGCGGAGATGGGGCTGGTCAACGACGTCGTCCCGGCGGGCGAACTGGCGGCGAGGGTCGAGGCGGAGCTCGACCACATCCGCAAGACGCCGAGTACGGCCCTCACGATGGTCAAGGCGATGCTGAACGACGTCCAGGAGACCCAGGGCTACCGCCGGTACGGCCGGGTCGAAGAGCTCGTCGGGGCGCTGAGTATGGAAACCGACGCGCCCGACCGGTTCCGGGAGATCCGCGACGAGGAGGGGCTACAGGCTGCCCTGGAGTGGATGCACGGGACCGACAAGCCCTGAATTGGCGGGGGACGTCGTAACCGTCGAGCTATGTTCCGGCCGTCCGACGGTCGCGTGAAGCGGGGTCTGGATGGTCCGCCACACGGCGGCTACAGTGTCCTGTCGGAAGCCAGCCGGACCGAGTGATACCCACGTCGAGCTACCGTACAGCACTGGTTTGCGGTCTATCGACGCAGGCTGTCTCCGGCAGCCAGCGAACGCCGATAGCGTGGCCGCCGGCAAACGGGCAGAGCTTCGGCCGAGTCGTGCCGAGGCGCGCGGCCGGGGCGCGTGTTATTATTTTGCCTGGCCAAATTGAGTAAGATTATTATAATAGTACTTTGAGTTAATAATCGAAGTATGGCACATATCCACCTCGGAGAAGGGTCGTTCCCGCTGTGGGCACTCGCTCTCTGGACGCTGGCGGGAGCCGGCCTCATCGGCGCAGTCCTGTATCGCGTGCGGAAGGGAGAGGTACAGACGAGTAACATCGCACTCGCGGGTATCGGTGCGGCCGCGAGCTTCGCGGTCTTCCAGCTGAACATTCCCGTCTGGGGCGGCGTCCACATGAACCTCACCGCGCTGGTCGGCATCATCGCCGGGCCGGCGCTCGGCGCACTCATTGCGCTTGTGGTGAACATCTTCTCGGCGGCGCTCGGCCACGGCGCGGTCGGACTGCTCGGTGCCAACGTGACCATCAACGCGGGCGAGGCTATCGCGGCGTACTACATCTTCCGGACGCTCGTCCGGATGAACTGGGACAGCTTCCCCGCGACGGTCAGCGCCGCGGTCACCGGCCTCTCGGCCGGCGCGGTCCTGATGGGCGTGATCATCGTCGTCAGCGGCGTCAACGGGAGCGCGCTTCCCCGGGCGGACCTCGCCGTCGCCGTCGCCGGCCTCGTCGGCATCAACGTCGGCGTGGCCGTCGTCGAGGGGCTGCTCACCGGCTTCGTCGTCCGGTTCCTGGCGTCGGTGCGGCCGGACCTGGTCGGCCTCGGGGACCGGCCGGGCCAGGACCAGCCAGCGGGGGTGACCGCCCGATGAAGCGCTGGAAGCAGTACACCGGGCTGGCTGGACTGGTCGCCCTCGCAACCGCCATCGGCCTGTGGGCGTTCGGTGCCACCGGCGGTGCACTCCCGTGGGCGAAACGCTCCGCCACGACCCTCCAACGCGGGCTGGTGGAGGGCGGTGGGGCACTCGTCGACCTCGGCCGGGGTATCGTCATCGCCGGTCCGATCCGGAAGGGAGGGCTCGTCGGCGAGTACCTCGCGGTCGTCGCCGCGCTCCTGCTCGCTGGCGTTGCCCTGTACGTCTACGTTGACCGGTACCGTAGTATCGACGAGCAAGAGCGCACTGCATAGGATGGCCACACTCTCCAATCACGTTCCGGACCCGCGACTGGTCACGGCCTACGCGGAGCACCGCGACGGGCCGCTTCACCGGGTCAACCCGTGGACGAAACTCGGGGTCGTCGGCGCGCTCGTGCTCGCGGTCACGGTCGTCGACCGCCTTGCGGTGCTGGCCGGGCTGTACGGCGTCGTCATCGCCGTCTACGGGGTCTCCGGGCTCCCCGTCCGGCGGCTGGTCGGCTGGTACACGCTGCCGATGCTGTTCGTCGTCTCGGTCGCGGGACCGCTGGCCGTTCTCGAACCCGGCGTCCCCGTCGGCGGCGCCATCCCAACCCCGTTCGGTGGCCTCTCGGTGACGTGGGCCGGAGCCGGCCTGTTCGCGGAACTGGCCTGTCGCTCACTGACCGTCGTCACGTTCGCGCTGGCGGCGTCGATGACGACGAGATACAGTGACATCGCGTACATGCTCGGCCGGGTGTTGCCACGCCCCGTCGACCAGATTGCACTCCTCACCTACCGGTTCACGTTCGTCATGGTCGAGACCCTGGAGGGCCTCCTGAAGGGTGGGCTCTCCCGCGGGGCCAACTTCTCGGAGTTCTGGTCGAACAAACGGCTCTACGCCCGGATCCTCGGGACGACGATGCTGTCGGCCATCGAACGGTCCGAGCGGCTCGTCACGTCGATGGAGGCACGCGGCTACGACGGCGACCTCACGGTGTACGGCGACGTCTCCCGGCCACCGCCGGTCGAACTCCTCGCCGTCGCCGGGGCATATGTCGCCGTCGCCGGCTACGCGGCGGTGGTCGTCTACGGGGTGAGACTGTGAGCCGGTCCGGGTCGCCGCTGGTCGACCTCCGGTGTCAGTCTCACACCTACGCCGACGGGACGGTGGGGATGCACGATGTGGACTTCGCGGTCTACCCCGACGAGGTGGTCGCCGTCGTCGGCGGGAACGGCTCCGGGAAGTCGACCCTGCTGGAACACCTGAACGCCACGCTCGTTCCGGACGAGGGCGAACTCGTCGTTGACGGGACGCCGGTCACCGACGACACCAGAGCCCACGCCCGGGGGGAGGTCGGATTCGTCTTCCAGGACGCCGACACACAGCTTGTCGCACCCACGGTGCTCGACGACGTGATGTTCGGCCTGCAAAACGACGGCGTGCCCGGTGACGAAGCGAGAGAACGCGCTCGTGAGGCGCTGGCGACCGTCGACGCCGCCCACCTCGAAGACCGGATTCCACACTACCTGAGCGGCGGCGAGAAGCGGCTCGTCGGCCTCGCCGGCGTCCTCGTCCTCGAACCGAGCGTGGTCGTCCT
>JBLGCN010000085.1:0-7541 GCA_047617405.1 Natronomonas sp. | reverse complement strand
ACGACTGACCCAGTGTGGAACCGACGAGGACCGCAAACGTGCTCATGGGGTGCCGGGGCCGGGACAGTATCACACAGCCGGACCAGTGAGGTAAGCCGGAGACGCGCTGGCTGCCGCACCATGTCTCTAACTCCGCTGCCACACGGCTGAGCGAGAGGCAGTCGTCGAACAGGCCTGAGCCTGTCAGTATGATTTGGGAAAGTCGATAGTCCTCGTTGCTGGGTCTACAACCGTTCGGTCACCTATTGGAACCGGGGCCGTCGGACTCGTGTGACCGAAGTCAAGACCAGAGACGATGACTGCATCGGAGTTGTAGTTGTTGACAATGTCTCTGATAGTGGACCGCTGCTGTGTACGATACGTTTCACGGGCCTTGGTACCCGGGTCGTGCTCGTGGGAGCGGGTCTGTGGCCGACCGACAAGCACCGCATCGAACCGTTCAAGCAGGCCGCGCTCTCCCAGACAGGTCAACATGAGCCCGACTTCGTCGGGACTGGGCAACTCCTCGGAGGTCTCGATTGCAAGGACATCACCATCGATAGCATTGGGTGACGGGACAGCCCGGTCACCGGCCAGCAACGCGTGCAGTACCGTGAGACAGCCGCCCCAGAGGCGTCCCTCGACCACGGTGTCTTGCGGGGCGTGCCACTGTCGTCCAGGGTTTTTCTCGAATGTGGGCTCTGTGTTTCGATAGTCGTCGTCAGCCCAGTCGACGGGTTCATCCGTCCACTCGTCAGCAGACTCGAGTGGTCCGAGTGTCTCATTGAACAATGCACGCCGGAGATACCGTTCGGTATACTCGGGGAGAGAGCCCGGCGTAGCAACATCGCTGAGGAGTGTCCCACCGTAATACGACACAAGACCACAGCCCCAGAGATAGCTAGCGAGACAGGAATTGTCGCTCGTTCCGAAAAACCGAGTCGGGTTCTCCCGCAATATCCCTGGGTCAAGGTGTTTCAGGACTCTAATCTGGTCTGCACCGCCGATTGTGGCGAATACAGCACTCACGTCGGGGTCTTGGAAGGCATCGTGAACGTCACGAGCCCGTTCTTCGGGGTGTTCGAACAGGTACTCGGGGTCTTTCTCCGCGGTCGGATACACCTGGGGATTCACGTCGAACTGTTCCTGCAAGCGGTCAACTGCGAGGTCGAGAATCTCCGGAAACAGCGCGGCCAGGCCACTTGCCGGGGCGATAACTGCGACAGTGTCGCCGGGCGACGCAGCAGGCGGGCGGACGAACGAATCCGGACGGTCCATCTCACGCACCGTGACCCCTCCTCTCGTGGTACCGAGGCTGTTGTAATTGGCTGTGCATCCGGCTCTCACAGGTAGAACAACGGTGTGCTTTCATCTGCGCCTCATATATGTTCTGATTCAGTAATAACGAGGCGGGGTCGTTAGTTCAAATTTGCAAGCACCGATACGGGCACCTCTCGCTGTCTGTGCACCCTAGCTCCGGCACACCGCTGACAGCGATTCGGTAGTTGGTCGACCCCTGCAAGATACAGGGCACACAGTTAGCAGCGTCTATAATTGCACGGGGAAAATTACGCCTGAAATCAAATAAGAACGATTCTACCGGATATACCGGGTCCTCTCGGATGGTCCTCATACTGCTGGCTGTAACTGTTTTAAGATATCCGCGACCCCGGGGTCGCGAAATTCGTTACAGACTTACAGCCGGCAGTATCAGGCTCTCGTTCGATATCGCTGGTCAGTTCGGTCAGGATATCACTCCTGTCTGACCGACTGTGCTCGTCTCGAACAGTGTAGATGTGTTGCAAACTTCTCGCGGAACGGAACTGTCTCCCGTTCGTAATCATACAGACTCACGCCCTTCGCTCGGGTGGAACCGGGAATCGTCGGCAGTGTATCTGGCGCAGTTTCCATGCAATGGCTCGCGCCGGTCAGTAATACGGTAATAAGACTCGTTTCGACTGGGTTATCAGGTTGACCGATTCGGCAGGTATTAGTCACCCGTGTGGGGTTGCTTGAGCTGTATACGAACTTTCCATCTTCTACGTAATTCCTTCCAGGAATCGGGACGTTGGGAGTCACGCCAACGTGCGTGTGTCTCTGTAGTGAGCGACCGGGAGCATCATACTCAGTATGAGAACCATTCACTAATACAGCGTGCCATAGAGCCACTCATAACCGGTCTGCGGTGCACGGGACCAGGAACTACCGGGATGATACCGTTACAGAGGGGATGCAAGATACAAAACGGATAGGTCACTCATCCTCAATACCCGTGACCCCGAACAGAGCCTTGCTCGCTCTTGGTCACGCCTATCTCCCAGCCGTGTGTCGTAGCAGTCTGCCATACGGTCCGTGGAATAAACCCACTCAATTGATATCACGACATGCGGTTTATGAGTCGGCGGGCCGCTGTAGTGTCAACGAGCAAATTACAACAACGGAACACCTCTGACCGCTATCAGCCGGTCGGCTCCCGGCTGAGTGTCGCGCTGGCATTGCACTACGACACTCACCAACAGTCCATGTCTGGCCGTCACATCAGCACGGGGGCCAATTGGCATCGCGCCCGGGGCCCGCCGACCGGAGGTTTGTGGACCGGCCTGCCGGCCGCGAGCATCACCAGGACATAGTGTATCGTTTGTATCGTATTTGAACCTGACACCCATTAGCCACCTCCTCTCGTTGCCGCACGGGTTCTCGGCACAGACTGTGATGGCGATACCGGATTCGGAGTAATAACAGCCACTGTGGTATTCCCCGCCAGCAGGTCCCGACCCCGATGGGTGGCGGTTGTCGGGAGTCCGTCTGGGCGGCTGTCCTCGCCGCAGTTGTATGGCAGTTCACCCCTCTGTTCACACGGTCTCTGTGCGCACGGACCAAGGGCTGTGGGACAGACAGTCAGCACAGCCGCATCTACAGCTACGAGCAATCGGCTTCAACTCGCCCGTAGACAGCCCAAGTCTCGGCAGGGTAGTCGATACAGACCGGGTGGCACGGCTACATATAAAAGGGCCCGCTAGGCCAGTCTTTCAGCCGCGAAACCCAGGTAAAACAGTGAGCGACGGGTGTGGACGGTGAGGCTGTTTCGGACTGACCTGGCCCTGGCCTCGGGGCGGCTACGGGCTGCATATCTGGTATTGTAGTACCAGATTGAGGGAATCCCGCCACACGCCGGGAGATCTGTCGTGATTGAGGGGGCTATGGCTACAAATAAGAGCTTTTAGCCGCGTATCTGGGGATAGATTGATGTGGGCAGGGTGTGACCAGGGAGATGTGAGTGAGACGGACACCGAACGGACTGTGGTAAAGACCTACGTGCCGGCCTACCAGCGCGAGGCGTGGGACGACCACGCCGAGGAACTGGACATGAGCCGCAGCGAGTTCGTCAAGACGATGGTCCAGGTCGGGCGCCGCGGGTTCGATGCCGAGGCGGGACAAGCCGCTGACGGGGAACGAGACCACGACGAGGACGCCGCATCCGCAGCCGAAGCCGACGACTCCCTCGAGACGGAGATACTAGAGATGCTCTCCGCGGAGCCGCGTGACTGGGACGACCTGCTCGCGGCGCTGACCGCGGAGATCGAAGACGACCTGGACGAAACCCTTCAGGAACTTCAGGACGCCGGCCGGGTCCGCTACAGCGGCCGTGACGGGGGGTATGTCCTCGAATGAGCAGCGACACAGCCGGCGAGACAGGCGACGAGGACCCGGTCGCCTACTTTCTCGAGGACATCACCTACCAGGGAAAGACAGAACGGACCCGGGCGGCCTACGAGCGCGTTCTACGGGACTTCGAGGCGTATCTCGACGGTCGCGGCCTCGACCCGGTGGCCGCGAACCACCGGGACTGTATGGCCTACGTCCACGACCTTCGGGGAAGTGTCGCAGAGAGCACCGTCGCCACCTATGCCTCGTATCTGCACCGATTTTACGACTATATGACCCGAGCTGGGCGGTTCGAGGACAACCCGATGGCGCTGGTCCTCGAGGAGATCGACGAGTCGATCAACACCGACCCTGCCCGCCGCGACATCTCTGTCCCCGAGATGCGGGGGTTTGTCGACGGAGTCGCGCACCCACTGGCGCGCGCAACGGTGCTTACACTGCTCAAGACCGGGATGCGTGCCGGGGAGCTGTGTAATCTCGACACCCGGGACCTGCACCTGCCGGAGTCACCGACCGAGTTGGCCCCTCGCCCCCGCCTGCAGGGACGACCACGGTCGCTGTACGTCGACAGCGACCCCACCCGTGGGAGTGTATACAACGGCGAGCGCCGGCAGGCCGCAAACAAACGCAAGCGGGCGACCACTGTGCCCGTCGACGACGAACTCGCCGACTGCCTCCGGCGCTGGCTGGCGGTCAGACCCGACCCTGTGAGTGAGGCTGACCCGCTCTTTCTCAGCACCAGCGAGTGGGGCCGGCGGCTCACGCCGGATATGGTCCACCACACGGTGGCGGAGTACGCCCGCGAGGCCGGCTGGTACCGGGAGGGTGGCGGCCCCGAGGAGAACGTCACACCACACTACTTCCGGCACTTCTTCACGACACACCTCCGGGACCGGACCGGCGACCGCGGCGTGGTGAAGTACCTCCGCGGGGACGTGGCCCAGGACGTTATTGACACCTACACCCACGACTGGGGGGATAAAGTTCGGGAGGTCTACGAGGCAAATATATACAAGCTATCATGATACCGTGCCGGAGGCGCGGTCGATAAATTGTATATCACGATATCAATTCCCAGACGGGCCAGGCACCCCGGCCGCCACGGCTCCGGTCACAGACGCTGTAGCCACGCGAGAGACCGACGCTGGGTGTCGGGTGGTCGACGGCCACTGGCACGGCGCGGCTGACGGTCCACTCGGCGGAGTCGTGTTGCCGTACGACGCGGACCCCATCGGACCGACGGCCAACCGCGCCGCCGACGGGCGGTTGCAGTCACCGTGTGCGACAGGAGAGCAAGCGCAGGCGGCTCGCAGGCCGAAGCCGTCGCCGGGGTCTGAGAGTCAGTCGACGGCAGTCGTGGGCGCCTGCCGCTCGAACAGCCGGGCAGCGGACTCGGCGGTAGTGTCCATCTCTGCCCGGTTCTCCAGCAACACGGTCTCGCTGGGGAACAGCTGCTCGCCGAGGACGAGCCCGTGCTCGCGGGCCGTCGAGCCCGTGACCGTCAGGTAGACCCCCAACCCCGCGTCGGCGATGGCGGCTTCCTCCTCGGCGCCGGGCCGGGGGTAGACGAACTCGACGCTATCGAGCGCGGCCGACCCCAGCACAGCCTCGACCAGCCGCTCGTAACGCGGCGAAATGCAGAGTTCGCCCTCGTAGGTACCGACAAACGAGCGGTCGAGGGCCCCCTCGGCGACCGCAGGCGTGGCAAGCAGCGTGTGGTGGACCGTGTCACCGAGCCCGGTCCGCAGCCGGACATCGGTATCGAGCGGGTCGATTCGGTCGTTGACCTCCGCGAGACCGGTCAGCGGCTCCTGACGGAGCCCGACCACCTCCTCGAGCACCAGGTCGGCGCTGTCGAAGCCAAGCGCGAACTCGTGTTTCCGGAGGGCACGGAACGGCTCCTCACGGCCGACAAGCTGGATACCGGGCTCGCTGGGGACGGTGACACTGTCGAAGACCACCCGGCGGGGCATCCCGTCTCGCTCGTCACGGAGCAGCGTGTACTCCGGCTCGGTCGGGTCACCGAGGTCGCTGTGCTCGGCCAGGCGGTCGTAGACGTCGCCGGCAGGCTCCTGCCGGCCTTTTGTGACTGCCTTCTCGTAGCGCAGTGTCGAGATGATCCGGTCAGCGGTCGGCTGCCACCTGTCGCCGGCCAGACGTTCGAGGACGGCCTCGAGCGGGCGCCCTTTTCGTGGGACGGCCACCCGTATCGGCGTCATTGTGCGCGAGGAGGCGAGCCGCCAGCAAAAGAGTTCCCATCGACTCCTCCCCCTGCTCAGCCGCCGAAGGTCTCCGTGATCTGTGTCTGCCACTGCTGGAGGTCCTCGAGCGCGGACTCCGCCTCCTCGAGTCGTTCCTCCGTGTCCCCCTCGTGGACCTCCTCGCCGAGTTCCTCGAGTTCCTCCTCGAGCGCCGCTGTCCGCTCGTTGAGGTCCGCGATGACCGTCGAGGCCCCTTCCAGGTCGGTCTGGAGCTCCGTGACAGCATCGCTGACGTCGTCGACCTCCGTATCGATGTCCCCGACACTGTCCTGTACGTCCCCCACCTCGTCGGATACCCCCTCGAGGTCGCTGCGGAGCGTCTCGACCTCGGCTTCGGCCTCCTCGGCGCTCGTCTCGACGCGGCCGACAGTCTGCCCGAACTCCGCGAGTTGGCGCTCGAAGCTGTCGATCTGCCCGCGGGCCTCCTCAAGGACCTGCTGTGCGGTCCCGTTCTCGTCGAGGAACTCGTCTAAGGCGCCGACGTACGCCCGGAGGTCGGCGATATCCTGCTGTAGCCGCTGGAGCCGAGCCTCGGTGGTGCCGTCAGTCCTGTCCCCCACCCCGAGCGCCTCGCGGAGCAGCTCCATGTCCTCCTCGGGGATGTCGTTCTCCCGGACCTCCTCGGCGAGTGCCGCCACGAGACTCCCGTCGACGGACTCGCCTGCCACCGGGGTCTCCGCCTGGCGGACCGCCGGCTCCGGGTCGGCTCCGGCGGACGCGCTATCCGCCGACCCCGCCTTGTCGCCCCCGTCCTCGCCGGGGTCGGCAGGCTCCGTCTCCCCGTCGGCCGTCGTGTCGGCGCCGGCCTCCTCAGCTGTGTGCACTGTGGCCACCTCGGTGGTCGCCTCCGCCGGCTCGTTGGCCTCGTCCGGCTCGGCGCCGCCACCACCCGCCCCGGCCGTCGGCTCGTTCAGGTCGAGCGTCTCGGCCTCGGCGTCGGTTTCGGTGTCAGTGCCCTCGCTCTCCTCCGCCTCCTCGAGCCCTGGAACCGTCCCGTCTCCGGAGATGGCACCCTTTACTGCCTCCTGGTCGCCCGGGACGACATCGACCTCGGGTGGCTGGACGTCCACACCGTCCGGCAGGGGTGGGTCGACTGCCTCGATGGTCGGTTCCAGCATGAACTGGTCGATATCCTTTGTGTCCGTCGCACGGATCCCGTAGACCGTCGTGTACTCGGCGTCGGCCTCAAGTTCGCGCTCGAAGGTTATGCCCCCGTCGTCGACAGTCCAGTGTACACTGCCGTACTCGGGGTGAAATCCCAGGTCCTCGACGGCGACCCCTTCCGGCACAGCGTCGCGCAACCGGACGGTGACCGGTTCCTCGCGGGCGGACCGAAACTCGAAGGCGATCGCCGGAACCGGAAACTCGTCCTCCTCGAACCGCTTGATGACAGTTATACCGTCGACCGAAACCGTCACCTCCTCCGACGGCTGGGAGCTGGCCATACCTCACTGCCGGTCACCGACGGTCTTAAACTTACTTACCGCTTATTAGATTTTGAATTGACGTGCGCCACTCAGGGTAGTGTGTCACACCTGGACCGTGGCGCCGCTCCCGGCAGCCACTCACAGGTCGAGTCGGTCGCCGATCTCCGCCACGTCGACCCGCTCGGGGTACGCAAAGCTGCCGGCGTGG
>JBLGCN010000084.1:0-7639 GCA_047617405.1 Natronomonas sp. | reverse complement strand
GAGTATCGGTATCCCAACCCCGAGCGGGACCAGCGCAACGCCGAGGGCTAGCCCGGTCATAAACGTCGTAAAGTACGCCATCCCGAGAGGGAACCGTAACAGGAGATACACGATTCGCCGGTAGGTCATGCCGTCCGTGACGACGCCGAACACCCGGCCGGGAACCGACCGCCTGCCCGTCGCCGTTCCAGGTTCCGTCATATCCGGTCGAACGGGACAGACCCAGATATACCCGGGTTCGGCGTTACTGGCTCCGCACCCCGACGTAACGTTTATCTGTGCCGGTTCAACCGCTGTTTCAGCCGCTTTGCCGCCTCGCCGGCCGCGCCAAAGTACGCGTCCGCGCCGCCTCGGGCATCCTCGCCGGCAAAGATGACCCCTCGCGAGGAGTTGACCAGCCCGACCCCGTCGGCGAGGCCGTACTCGACGGCTGCCTCCGCGTCCCCGCCCTGGGCCCCCACCCCAGGCACGAGGAAGGGCAGGTCGGGCACCACCCCGCGGACGGCCTCCAGTTCCGCGGGGGCGGTCGCACCGACCACGAGGCCGACGTTCCCGTTGCGGTTCCAGAGAGACGCGAGCCCGGCGACCGTCTCGTAGACACGGTCCCCGGTAGCCAGTTCGAGGTCCTGTAGGTCCGCGCCACCCGGGTTCGAGGTCCGACAGAGCACGAACACGCCTTTTGTCTCGCGGGCGAGAAAGGGCTCTATGGCGTCCCGCCCCAGATAGGGGTTGACCGTGATGGCGTCGACCGACTCGAGGAGAGTCGCGTACCGTCGCGCGGTGTTGCCGATATCCCCGCGCTTGGCGTCGAGAAGGACCGGGACGTTCTTGCCGTGGGCGTAGGCGACAGTCTCCTCAAGCGCGCGCCAGCCGTCGGGGTCCTCGTAGAAGGCGGCGTTGGGCTTGAAACAGGCGGCGTGTTCGTGGGTCGCGTCGATGACCCGGCGGTTGAACGCCCAGCGCGGCAGGTCCGCGTCCGCCACGACGGATGGGAGCCGGTCCGGGTCGGGGTCGAGCCCAACCGAGACGACGCTGTCGACTGCCTCGACCCGTTCGGCCAGGCGGTCAAAAAAGGGGGTATCGGTGTCCATACCCCTGCCAGGCGCGGCGGGGGTGAAAACTGTCGGGTCCCGGCACGCCGAGCGGTCACCAACACTCATATCTCGGGCCCCACAACGGATAGACGATGGCGGTTCACGCGGTGGCCTTCGACCTCGACGACACGCTGGTGGCAACTGACCGGGACCGGCAGACCCTGCTCGACGAGGCGACCGACGCCGCCGGGGTCCGTGACATCACCCGTCAGGAGTATCTCGACGCCCACGGCGCGGACCTGGCCAGCGAGACGCGGGCCCCGATCTTCGACGCCATCCTGGACGGCGGCGACGCCGAGGCCGCCAGCCGGGCCTACCGGGACGCAGTCAACGAGGCCCTGGTCCCCGTTCCCGGCGTGCCGGACCTGCTCGCGGGGCTTCGTGAGCGGTACTGTGTCGGTCTCCTGACCGACGGGCCGAGCCGTGCACAGCGCAGCAAACTGGAGCGACTCGGCTGGGCCGACCTCTTCGACACCGTCGTCGTGACCGGGGAACTCCCGGCCGGAAAGCCCGACCCGCGGGCCTTCGCCGCACTGACCGACCGGCTCGGTGTCCCCCCGGAGGAGACGGTCTACGTCGGCGACAACCCGACCGCCGACATCCACGGCGCAAAGCAGGCGCGGATGCTCGCGGTACAGGTGCTTAGCACCACAGAGGGGGAGCCGGACCCGGCAGCTGACGCCACCGTCGTCCACGGGACACTCGTCGAGGATATCCGGAGCGTCCTCAGCCGTCAACAGCGCCTCTGAGCCGCTCTCGGACGGCGTCAACGGTCTGCTTGACCGCCGCGCCACTCTCCACGACGAGCTCGTCCGCGCCCAGGCTGACGACGACCCGTTCGGGGTACATCACGACCGTCCCGACCGGCGCTCCGGCGGCTGTTACGCGGTACGCGACCGTTCCCGCGGGGCTGGGCTCGGCGGCGGGGTCGGCGTCAGTCACGTCGACGGCGCCGAGCGGGCCGGTCTCCAGGCCGGTCAGCTCGGAGGCCAGCAGCTGGGCGACCCGTTTGCCGTCGGTGACACGGTCCTTGACCATCAGAGCTCCTCCCGGGCGCGGTCGGCCAGCCCGTTGGCCTCGACACCCTGTCGGCGGGCGTAGAGCAGCGCAGCGGCCTCAACGGCGATGTCGAGTTCGGCCTGGAGCTGATTGATCCCGGCGACGGCGTCCCGTTTCTCGACGCCGGCGTCGAGGAGTGCCCCGAGGACCCGCTCGAAGACCGAGCGCTGTTGGATGACGGATTCGTCGGGGACGAACCCGTCGGGCACGGTCACGCCCGCTGTATCGAAGGTGACGGCGACAGCCTCGCCGTCGCGCTCGAGTAGCCCCTCGGTGACGGCGGCGTCGACCAGCCGCTGTGCCTGGTCGGGGGAAAACCAGTCCCGGTCCAGTGACAGGGCAACGACAAACTCGCTCTCCCGGAGCTGGTCGACACCGCGCTGTCGGAAGGGTGTGGCCACGGTCCGCCGGAGACTCATCGCCGAAACGACCGGGCCGGCGCCTTCTAAAACTGTCGCGGACAGGATCACCGACACGGGCTGAGACGAGACGAGGGGTTGAAGTATATCCTGGCGCTCTGCTCTGGCATGGAAGACCACGCACGTTCGACGCGCACGCGGACCGGCGGTCGACGCCGACCCAGTAGCGACCGCAAAAAACACCAACTCGGCTCGGAGCCGGCGGAGACGACCGTCGGCGAACGGCGGCTGAAAACTGTCGAGACACGCGGCGGGACAGAGAAGGTCCGGGCCATACAGACCGACACCGCGACGGTCGCCACCGACGACGGCACCGTCGCCACGACCATCGAGAACGTCACCGAGAACCCCGCGAACCCCAACTACGCCCGCCGAAACATCGTCACCAAGGGTGCGGTTGTCGAGACGGACGCGGGGCGTGCCCGTGTCACCTCCCGGCCCGGCCAGGACGGACAGGTCAACGCCGTCCTCGTGGAGTAACCGAACATAGCAGTGTGTACCACTCCCGCCGGCACATAGAAACGGTATTTATCCACAGCGACCAACACAGAGTATCGCCGTCAGGCGGAGACACCTATGACGGACCCATCACTCGACGCCGCACTCCCCGGACGCCACCGACGTATCGACCCCGATAACCACGACGATATCTACGTCGTAGGGGACATTCACGGCTGCCGGGAGACCTTCGAGGCGCTACTCGAGGAGCTATCACTGGGGCCGGCCGACCTGCTCGTGACGGTCGGTGACCTGGTCCGGAAAGGGCCGGACAGCGGGGGTGTCCTCGACGCCGTGCGGGCCCAGGAGAACGTCATCAGCGTCCGCGGAAACAACGAACAGCACCTGGTCAGCGGCCGCAAGAGTCACCCGGACCACGGGGCCGAGGATATCGCATTCATGAAGTCACTCCCGCTTGCGGTCTCGTGGGACGACGTACTGGTCGTTCACGGCGGGGTCAACCACCGGAAGTCTCTTACTGCCCACAGTTCGACTGATATATTGAATATGCGCTCGCTCGGTGACGGCGGCTACGAACGCCCCTACTGGTTCGAGACCAGAACCCACCATCCGCGGGTCTTTTTCGGCCACACCGTCCTCAGCGAACCCTTTGCATCCCCCTACGCCGTCGGGCTGGACACCGGGTGTGTCTACGGCGGTCAGCTCACCGCATACGACTACCGGCGCGACCGGTTCATCTCGGTCGAGCCGCCAGCCACCTACCAGGACCGCGACGAGAGCAGTATTGTCACCCCGCAGTGGGCGGGCCAGAACAGGTAGATGGCCCCCGATAGCGACGCCCGGAGTGTCGACCTCTCGGACCCGACCTACTATCTGAACCGTGAGCTGAGCGAGTTAGCCTTCCAGCGACGGGTGCTCCACGAGGCGCTCGACGACCGTACCCCGCTGCTCGAGCAACTCCGCTTTCTGGCGATTGTCACGCGCAATCTCGACGAGTTCTTCATGAAGCGGGTCGGCGGGCTGAAACAGCAGGTCGATGCCGGGATCACCGAGCGGACGGCCGACGGCCGCACCCCGGAAGAGCAGTGGCAACAGGCCCTCGAGACCGCCCGACCACTGCTCGAACGACAGGCCTCACGGTACCAGGAGCACGTGCGGCCGGCACTGGCGGCCGCAGGCATCGAGGTGGTCGACTACGACGACCTCGCGGTGAGCGAGCGGACGACACTCCGGGAGTTCTTCGAGAGTTCCGTTCTGCCGACGCTGACGCCGCTGTCGTTCGACCCCGCACACCCATTTCCGTTCATCTCGAACCGGAGTCTCTCGCTTGCCGTACTGACACGGAGTGGTGACGACGAGAACCCCACGTTCAACCGGGTGAAAGTCCCCCCGAACCGTCCGCGGTTCATCCCGGTCGGCGGGGACAGCGACGACCGGTACGTCCGGGTCGAGGAGGTGATCCGGGACAACTTAGACCTACTCTTTCCCGGCACGACGGTGGTGGATGCCGCACTGTTCCGGCTGACCCGAAACGCCGAGGTCCGGCGCGACGAGGAGGTGGCGGAGGACCTCATCGAGATGGTCGAGGAGGTCCTGGAGGAGCGGCGGTTCGCGACGGTCGTCCGGCTGGAGTTGGAGGCCGGCGCACCACAGCAGGTTCGTCGCACACTCGTCGACCAGTTGGACCTTGACCGGCGGGAGGTGTTCGAACTCCCGGCGCCACTCGACTTCCGTGACTTCGAGACACTCGTCGACCTCGACTACCCGGAGCTAAAGCCGGCGGCCTGGACGCCACAGCGACACTCCCGGCTACCGGGGGGCCAACAGGGACCCGAGGAGTTTGGCAATGACCACGACGGCGACATCTTCGCCGCGGTCGAGCGCAACGATATCCTGTTACACCACCCGTACCACTCGTTTACCGACACGGTCCAGCGGTTCCTCGACGAGGCCGCTCACGACCCCGACGTGCTCGCGATCAAGGCGGCGATCTACCGGACCGCAAGCGACTCACAGGTGATCCAGAGCCTGATCGACGCCGCCGAGAACGGGAAACAGGTGGCGGTGATGGTCGAACTGAAAGCCCGGTTCGACGAGCAGAACAACCTCGAGTGGGTGCGGACCCTGGAGGAACACGGCATCCACGTCGCCTACGGGACGGTCGGGCTGAAGACACACACAAAGACCGCGCTCGTGGTCCGGCAGGAGTCGGAGGGGGTCGAACTGTACTCCCACGTCGGCACCGGCAACTACCACTCCGGGACCGCAAAGGGGTACGTCGACCTGGGGCTGTTGACCGCGGACCAGGACATCGGCCACGACCTGGTGAAGCTGTTCAACTCCTTTACCGGCCCGACCCTCGAAGAACAGTTCCGGGAGCTGCTGGTCGCGCCCGTGACGATGCGTGACCAGTTTACCGACCTCATCCGCAACGAAGCCGCCCACGCCCGCGACGGCGAACACGCCCGGCTGGTGGTCAAGACCAACAGCCTCGAAGACCCCGCGGTTATTCGGGAGCTGTATCAGGCCGCGATGGCCGGGGTCGACATCGACCTCGTCGTCCGCGATATCTGCCGGCTCCGCCCCGGCATTGAGGGGGTCAGCGAGCGCGTCGACGTCTACAGCATCGTCGGTCGGTTTCTGGAGCACTCCCGGGTGTTCTACTTCGAGAACGGGACGGCTGTCGACGAGGACGGAACCCGGGCCGACGCAGGCCCGCGGTACTATATCGGGTCGGCCGACTGGATGACCCGGAACCTCGACAGACGTGTCGAGGCCGTCACACCCGTCGACGACCCTGCGCTCCGCGAGCAGTTGCGGTTTATACTCGACCTGGCGCTGGCGGACAACCGCCGGGTCTGGGAGATGGACTCCGACGGCTCCTACACCCAGCGTACCCCCGGCGACGACCGGGTGGTCGACACCCAGGCCGTGCTGATGGCAGAGGCCGAAGCAGCCGCCGACACCGAGCAGGTGACGCGTGGGATCCCCTGTGCGTTCGACCTGCCGGACAGCGGGCTGAGGCTCGGCGGCGACACCGGCCCCGACGGGTCCGACGAGGGGGCCGCGTCAGCGAGTGAGCCCGTCGCTCCCGGCGCAAACGGCGCCGACGGGGCTGCCGGGGACGACACCGACGGGAGCCTGCCGGCGGCGCTGCGTGCCAACCCTGACCGGTGGTACCGCCCCGACAGCGAAACCTACGCGTTCGCGGTTCGCACACCCGACGGCGGCCGTGTCTACCGGAAGACCGCCGGTGCCGCCGCCTCACTGGTCGAACAGTACTGGGGTTAGGGGTCCGGGGCCGCCTTCTGGAGGGCGTTCTCCGCGATGTTGCCGCCGTAGGCGGCAGTCCGGGACAGCGAGTCCACGACGAGCCTGAGCCCCTGTGCGGTCTCGGGGTCAAGGTCGCGGATCTCGTTGCTGACCTCGCGGGCCTGCCCGTCGACACTGTCGATCCGGGCCCGGGCGGAGGTGGCCAACTCGGTCGCCTCCTCAGGGTCGTCGGTCAGTAGGGCCTCCATCGCCATCTCCGGGACCGCTGCCGCCTCCTCGAGCAGCGCCCGGAGCGGGGTGCCGGCGGTGTCGGGGACAGCCTCGAGGTCGACCGCGAGGTCGGCGATCTTGGTGGCGTGGTCCGCGATACGCTCGAGCTGGCGGGCGCTGGACTGGAAGTCGAAACAGGTGTCCCGGGGAAGACCGACCTCGGTGGCGGCCGTCGGGTTCCGCAGTACGGTCCGGAACACCCGCGAAACCATGTACCACAGCCGGTCGACGTCGTCGTCCCGTTCCATCACGTCCTGGGCGAGGTCGGTGTCACCCTCGACGAGCGCCTCGACAGCGTCCTCAAGCATCGTCAGCGAGACCAGGCGCATCCGCGTGATGGCGTTGTGAACCGACAGCTCCGAGGAGTCGAGCAGGTCTCGCAGGACCACCCGTTCGGAGGTTTCCTCGATCACCTCTAGTCCGACGAGCCCCTGGGTAGCCTCCCGGATGACCCGGCGCTGGGCGGCCGTGATGCGTGCGGTCTCCAGCCTAATGACATCGAACCCGCTGACGTACATCGTCATCACGGCGCGTGTGAGCTCGTGTCTGTCCTCTAACCCGGTGATGTCGAGTGTCCCCTCCGTGCGTTCCTCCTCGCGGCGCGGGGAGAGCAGGAGAAGGTCCTCCTCGGAGTGAAACTCCACGACACTCCCGGCCTCGACATCGTTCTCCGTCGCCCACTCCTTTGGCAGTGAGACGGTGTATGTCGACCCCCCCGTGACTTGCACCTTGCGTGTCTCCATACCCCACCGTTCGACCCAAGGGGGTAATAAAGTTGGGCAAATCTATATATATCAGCCAGAGAAAGTATATTTCTCGCTCTTACGGAGCCCCGAGACGGCGGAACCCGGGCACGCTGGCGGCTCCGACGCCACAACTCGGCGGTGATGGCCCCCCGTCGAGCGCCCGTTTCCGGAGGCCGGGTGCCTCCAGTTCGGGCAGGCCGGCGGTGACAGACCAACTATATAGAGCGGGCTCGGCTGTGACGGGGCGTCGCCCGCGTCGGGCCCGGTGTCGGCGGCCGACACTGTCGTACGAACGGTTATGTGCTGTCAGCGAGAGACC
>JBLGCN010000083.1:0-7641 GCA_047617405.1 Natronomonas sp. | reverse complement strand
GCCGCGTCCTGGTCGTGGGTGACGTACAGAAAGGTCGTCCCGACGTCGCGCTGGACGCGGCGGAGTTCGGCCTGCATCTCCTGTCTGAGCTTCCGGTCGAGACTCGACAGCGGCTCGTCGAGCAACAGGACGCTCGGCTCGGGGGCGAGGCCGCGCGCGAGCGCAACCCGTTGGCGCTGCCCGCCGCTCAACTCCGTCGGTCGGCGGTCACCCAGCCCACCCAGGTCGACCGTCTCCAGCAGTGAGTCGACCCGTTGGTCGCGCTCGTCTGCCGGGACGTCCTGGCGGGCCATCCCGTACCCGACGTTGTCGGCGACACTCATGTGCGGGAACAGCACGAGGTCCTGAAAGACGAGGTTGGTGTCACGCTCGCGGGCGGGCCGGCCGGTGACGTCGGCCCCGTCGATCTGTATGGTCCCGTCGGTCGGCGTGGTCAGCCCCGCGAGCATCCGGAGTGTGGTCGTCTTCCCACAGCCGGAGGGGCCGACCAGCGAGAAGAACTCCCCGCGTCTGACCGACAGTGAGAGGTCGTCGACGGCGACGGTGTCGCCAAACGCCTTCCGGAGGGCGTGTGCCTCCAGGATGCGGTCGTCCTCGCCGGTAGCACTGCCGGTCCCCGTCATGGGGTTACCCCTCGGCGGCCTGTTTTGCCTCGTTCCAGGTCTCGGTGTACTGTTCGACCAGCGACCGCGGCTTGGGGTCCTCGTAGATGAACCGCTCGGGCTCGTTGAGCCCGTACTCGGCGCGGTCTGCCCCCTCCTGCTCGAAGACGGACTCGTGGGGAACGGCGATGTGTGACGGCTCGACCAGCGACTGGTAGCCAACCCCGTCGTACCACGACTGGATGAATCGGTGCGCGGCGTCGGGGTTTTCGGCCCCGTCGCGCACACAGAACTGGAGGAACCACGCCTTTGTCCCCTCCTCGGGATAGACACGCTCGATCGGGAAGTCGTCCTGTCCCATGGTGTAGATGAGGTAGTTCCAGACGGGTTCGACCGCGACCTGCCCCGAGCGTAGTAGCTGCTCGGAGTCCCCCCCGGAGTTCCAGAGACTCCCCGACAGCTCGACGTGACGCCTGAGGTTGGCCCGCGTGTCCGCGAAGTCGACCTGGTCCGCACTGGTCGGGTTCAGCGGTGTCTTGCCGTTGGCGGCCCGCTCGTAGAGGACCTGCAACCGGGCGTCGTCCCGGTGGCCGATCATCCCGTCGTACGCCTCGTCAAACAGCACCGAGAGGCTGGTGACCTCGTCGGCCGAAACAACGTCGGTGTTGACCGCAAGCGGCGTCTGCCCGAACGACCGTGGTGCGGCGTAGACCTGGCCGTCCTCGGTGAAGTAGTCCTTCTTGACGAAGTCAAAAACCCCGTCGTAGCCCGGGATGTCGTCGAGGTTGAGCGGCTGGATGAGTCCCTCTTGGATGGCCGGGCTGACGGCGTAGTTGCCCAGCGCGACGACATCGTGGTCCGACCGGTCCGACCGCAACAGGGAGAGCGACCGCGCCGAGCTATCACTCGACTGTAACTCGACGGTGACCCCCGCTTCCTCCTCGATAGTCTCGAAGATCCCGTCAGGGTAGACGTAGCTGAAATCGAGGAGTTTGACCGTGTCGTTTCCTGACCCGGTCAGTCCGGTACAGCCGGCGAGCCCAACTGTCGCGGCCGTACCGGCACCGGCGAGGAATGACCGGCGCGTCGGTCGTCGTGACATAATTACTGGTACACTCGCGGAATAATAAGGGCTGTGTAGTCTACCGAGCGGACCAGCCACGCGCGTGACCGGTCTGCCGGCCGACGGGCCCGGAACCGAAAGTCACCAGTTACTGGCCGGCGAGTCAACGGTGATGGGTGTCAGGACCCGGGTCCGGGGGTGGCTCGACCTCATTCCGCGGTCGCTGTCCCGGCTCGGTCTCGTCGAGCGCGACAGCGCCACCGAGGCCTTCGACCTCGCCGTGCCGGCGATGGTCACCGGCGGTCTCCGGATCGTCCTCCGGGTCGCCGACTTCCTGTTTGTCGGGCTCGCACTCGGGGACGCCGCCATCGGCGGCCTCCAGATCGGCTTTCAGTACTACTTTATCGGCTTTGGCCTCTCGCTCGCGCTGACGAGTGGCACGATAAGCGTCGTCTCCCGGCTGAAAGGGGAGGGGCGAAACGAGCGGGCAAACCTCGCGGTCAAACAGTCGCTGTTGCTCTCGACGGCGCTTGCGGCCCCCCTCACCGTTGCCTCCTGGCACTACGCCGAGCCGATGGTGGCGCTGCTCACCGACGACCCTGCCGTCATCGGGTACGGGTCGGCGTACCTCCGGGTCGTGATGCTGTCGCTGGGGTTTCGCTTCTACTCGATGGTGGCCGCCCGGGCGCTGGCGGGCAGTGCGGACACCCGGACCCCCATGTACGTCCGCCTGCTGACACTGCCGACCAATCTCCTGCTCAACGCCGTCCTCGTCCTCGGGCTGGGGCCGTTTCCGGCGCTCGGGGTCGTCGGCGCGGCCGTCGGGACCGCTGTTGCCAACACCCTGGCCTCGCTGATCTTTATCGGGCTACTGGTCTCCGGGCGGCACGCGGTGACGCTCTCTGCTGCCCGTCCGCACGTCGATACGGGTCTGAGCCGGGAGGTCGTCCGGGTCGCCGCCCCGCTTGCGGGGGTGCGCCTGCTCCAGTCGACCGCCCGGTTTCCGTTCATCTTCATCCTGGCCGCGCTCGGGACCCCGGCGCTGGCCGCCTACGCCATCGGTCGCCGGGTGATGTTGCTGGCGCTGATGCCCGCCTGGGGGTACGCCACTGCCGCGAGCACGCTCGTCGGCCAGGCTATCGGCGCCGGCGACCGCGGTGGCGCGGACAACTACGCCTGGCAGACCCTCCGTGTCGGCCTCGCGACCCAGGCGGTGTTGGCGGTCGTGCTCGTCGTCGCCGCCCGGCCGCTGGCGCTCGCGTTCGGGACCGCGTACGTCGACCTCACGGTCGACTTTATACGGGTGTTCGGGCTCGTCACCGCCGCCTACAGCGTCTCCCGGACGATGCGGGGGAGCCTGCGCGGCGCGGGCGATACCCGGTGGCCGCTGTACGCCGAACTCCTGGGGTCGTATCTGGTCCGGATCCCCATCGCCGCGCTCGCGCTTCCCGCGGCGGTTTCCATTTCGGTCGCCGGGGTCTCCGTCGCGCCGGGGCTGGGGCTGGGATACCCGGCGGTCTTTCTCGCGGTCGTCGTCGACTACTACCTCAAGGCCGCGGTCAACACCGGCCGGTTCTGGTCGGGCAAGTGGTGGGGTGTCGCCCAGCGCGCCAACACCTGACCCCCGGAGGCGGTGTCACTCCTCCAGGCTCGCGTGTGTGGCCTGGTGGTCGGGGTGTGGCTCGGCGAACCGGTCGCGCATCACCGCCGGCGACACCGCCTCGCGCTCGCGGCGCTCGGTCTCGTCAACCCCCTCGCAGCCGGTCGACAGTGGTCGGTGAGGGAGCCCTCCGGTGTGACCCAGTCGTAGTAGAGCCGCCGGTCGTCGTCCTCGAGGACTGTCACACCCACCTCGGCTCCGTGACCGGCACAGACCGCGCTTGGTTAGGGCTCCCGGCGAGCCGGCCGCGCACGGCCCGTCGACCCCCGTCCGCCCGCACTCGTCGGTGTCGAGGGACTGTTTGCGGCGGGACGACCTCGGCCTTTGTCGCGGCGACGACACAGTGGCGGTGTGGCGCTCACCGGCTGCCGTCTCGACCGCAAAGCGCGTGTCCACCCATCCGACGCGGGTGACCACTCCGACACACCGGCAGCCGGCCCGCTCAGCCTGTTCGGCGAGCAGGTCGAGCAACTGACGGCCGTTGACACCGGCGGGAGAGCAGGGAAGTTCTCTAAGTGTGCGTCTCGGCGGAGAGGCGAGTCGCCCGCGTCGATGAGACAGGTATCGGGGCCGTGGCGGGCGGTGAGCGTGGCCGCGGAGCAGGCGGCGCCGCCGGCGACAGTGATGTCGTATCGAGCCATGGCGGCCGATGTGTGTGCCCGTCAGTGAGGGAACAGACCGTGTCGCCCGGCTGTGGTTTGCGCTACTCGTACTCGCCTTCCCGGACATCGGGCTCGGGCTGGCTGGCCATCTGCAGGCGGTTGCGCGGGACGAAGTGTGCGAGGTCGGTCGTCGTGACCATCCCGACCGGTGCCCCGTCCTCGGTGACGGGGAGTTTTTTGACTGCGTTGTGACCCATCCGCTCGCCGGCGACCCGGATCGACTCGTCTGGCCGGATCGTCACCACCGGGTCCGTCATGACCTCCGCGACCGCCGTCGACTCGAGGTTCGCCTCGTCGCTGACCGCGGTAACGATGTCGGCCTCGGTGACGATCCCGTCGACGATCTCCTCGCCGACAATGAGCGAGCCGACGTGTTCCTCCCTGAGTGTTTGGGCGGCCTCGACGACCGTCATGTCCCCGTCGACGGTGAGAACGGGGCTGGTCATGATCTCGCGGATCGGGGTGTCGTCCATATCCCAGGCCTACATCCCCGTCGTCTTAACTGTGACTACAGACGCCGGCGGTGGGTCCGGTTCCACACCGGTCACGACAGCGAGTCGGCGACGGTGAAATCCCGGGGCTTTTACTCGGCGCCGCGAACCGTCTGACATGAGCACTCCAACAAAGGTCGTTCTCGGGACTGTCGGCGTGGCCGGCCTCCTCGGGGTCGCGATACTCGTCAACCTCATCGCAGCCTGATGTTCACGGAGCACGACCTCACGCCGGCCGTGACGGCGGTTCAGGAGGAACACGATATCCTCGTACTCGACGCCGGGCAGGACTTCGAGACGCTTCCCACCGCCGCAGCCGAGGACCTCGGCCTGCTGGTCGACGACCTCGACCCCCTCAGCGCGCCCGACGTCTGGCTCCCGCCGGACGCCCCCGAGGTGCTGCGGGAGTACGCCAGCGACGCCTTTACCGTCGGGATGCCCGGTGACGGCAGCGTGGCCTGGACCCGACAGACGGACCCGCCGGTCGTCGTCTGTAAGCCACGCCTCGACGACACACCCGACGCCTTCGCCGACTTCCTGGTCGCCGAGGCGGTCGTCCAGGCGGGCCTGGGCGACCCCGAACACTTCCTGGGATTCTTCGCGGACCGGTATCCGGAGTTCGACGCCGCGCTCGACCCGCTCGGACCGGTCGAAACCTACCAGGTCGCGGCGGCCTGTTACGACGCCTTCCTCGGGGTGGCGGCCCGCGACCGCTTTGCCGGCTGGCAGACGGGGGCAACGGCACCCCTGTTCGAGGCCTGGGTCGACGCCGGCGACCGGCTGGCCGGCCGCCTGGAGGGGCTGCCCGGCGGGGTCGCCCGCGGGGAGACCGGCTTTGCCGACGCCGCCGAACTCGCCTGTAGCGGGGTCAAACACGCGCTCGATATCCCGACACCGTTCGACGCGCTGGACACGGCGGCCTACCGCGACCACGGGGCCGCCTACGCCGTCCGGTGGGCGGAGAAGACCGCCGAGACGGTTGAGTGATACTGCCGGCTGTCGGTCTGTGCGGAATCTCACCGTTCCGGGGTGGCGGGTGTCGTCACAACGGGACAGCCGGCAGTGTGGAGGCGGGATGGCGGGTTACAGCCGGTCGAGGACGGCCTCGGGGTCGTAGCTCAGCGTCAGTTCCCGGGAGCGACCCCGGCCGTCGACATCGGTGTAGGTCGCGTCGATCACGCCGAGTTGGTCAAGCTTGTTGATGATCTCCGAGTACCGGGTGTAGCCCAGGCCGGTCGCCTCCTGAAACACGTCGTAGATCTCACCGGCCCGCTTGCCGTCGTGGTCGGCGACCACCTCCACGAGCGCTCGCTCGGAGTCGGAGAGGCCTCGCAGGCGTCGCGAGAGGTGGACGTACCGCGACTTGTCGTAGGCCTCCTCGACATCCTGGCGCTGCACCTCGGGGCTGGCACGCATCTCGGCGTTCAACCCCGCACGGTGTAACAGGTCGATCCCGACACGCAGGTCCCCGCCCTCGTCGGCGGTGAGTTCGGCAACACGGTCGAGTGTTGGGGCGTCGATAACGTCGTCCTGAAACCCGCGCTTTGCGCGCTCGCCGAGGATGTCGGCGGTCTCCGGCTCGTCGTAGCTGGGGAAGTAGACCTCCTCCGGCCGGAAGACGCTCTGGACTCGGCTGTCCAGCGTCTCGATGATCTCGAGGTCGAGGTCCGAGGAGACCAGGATGACGCCGATCCGGGCCCCGCCCTGTTCCTCGTGGGCGCGCAACAGCGAGTAGAGCGTGTCGGAGGCCTCGGACTCGTAGAAGAGGTAGTTGACGTCGTCGAGGGCGACAACGAGCACCTCGTCGTCCTCGACCAGTTGGTCGGTGACCTGCGAGAACAGCTTCTTGAACGAGATGCCCGAGGAGGGGGGCTCGTAGTCGAAGACGCCCTCGAACAGCCGCGAGAACACCGAGTAGCGGGTGGAGTTGACCTGGCAGTTGACCCGCACCGCCTGGACGTCGGTCTGTGCGCGGAGTTCGTCAAAGAGCACCTGGACGGCGGTGGTCTTGCCGGTCCCCGGCGGGCCCTGGGCCATGACATTCAGCGGTCGTGAGCCACGCACCGCGGGACGGAGGGCGTACTTCAGGCTCTCCATCTGTGTCTCACGGTGGCTGAACGTCTCGGGGACGTAGTCGATCTCGAAGACCCGCTCGTCGCGAAACACCGACTCGTCCCAGGACAGCATCCCCTCCTCGGGGTCGTCGGTCATCAGTTTCACCGAGCCTGTCGCGACAGTTAAGCCTGCTGGGGGGACCACCGGGGTCGGCCCCGACGGGTTATCCGCTCAGAACTTCTCGAGCAGCCCCTCGTAGAAGCCGGTCCCGTCTTCGCCGGCGAGTTTCTCGACGATTAGCTCGGGTGTCGACCGGGCGAGTGTCCCCTTGGCCGGGGAGCGGTCCACCCGTAACTCCCCGTCGACCAGGCCCGCCGCCTGGATACCGTCGACAGTCAGGTCGGTGTCGGCGGCCGCCCGGATCTCGCGGGCGAGGTGGGAGACGAAGACGGCGGTCGCGTCCCGGTCTGTGAGCGACTCCAGGATGCCCGCCATGATGTTCGCGCTCGCACCCGGTTCGGTGATGCTCTCGAGTTCGTCCACGAGCACCAGCACCGGCCGGTCGGCGCTCACCTCCGTGACGAGTTCGCCAAACTCGCGCAGCGTCGACTCGAAGGCCCCCGCATCGAGGGTGCCCTGGCTCTTTGCGTAGTAGTGAAGCTCGGCGACGGGTTCGACACGGGCGTGCTCGGCGGGGACCGGCAACCCCATGTGTGCGAGTGTGACGACCAGCGCCACCAGGTCAAGCGTCGAGGTCTTCCCGCCGCTGTTGACCCCCGAGAGCAACGCGACCCCCTCGACGCCGTAGTCGACGGGTTCGACATCCCCGAACGGGACGTTCAGCAGCGGTGACCGGCCGGCCTCGACCTCGAAGCCGTCACCCCCGAGAGTCGGCATCGTGCACTCGAAGTCGGCGGCAAAGCGGGCAACAGCGAGTTCGACATCCAACTCGAGGGCGGCCGAAACCAGCGTCTCGGCGTCCTCGCGCAGCCCCGCGAGGTCGCGGGCGAGCTCGCGTTTCCGGCGGGTCCGCCGGCGGTCACGGGCGGTCCGCAGTTCCTCGCGCAGACGAGCGAGGACGTCCTGGTCGTGTTCGACCGGGTAGGCC
>JBLGCN010000082.1:0-7667 GCA_047617405.1 Natronomonas sp. | reverse complement strand
CCGAGTTGACGATTGAGACCGGCTCGGTGGACGCGTTTGACGCGGTCCGAAACCTCGTCGACGTCTGTGAGCGGCTCGACGACCTGGAGGCGGCGGCGGAGTGGTGCGACCGCGCGGTGTCGTTTGCCGAGGACACGGGCCAGGAGGACGCCCGCGAGGAGTTCGCGGCGCGACTCGAGTCGCTACGCACAAAGTTATAGATGATTACATGACAATCTCATCGGCAGTATGTCACACTTCGAGCCAATGAGTATCGGCGAGTTCGGTGTTGAACTGAGTCCCGAGGCCGAGGGTAATGTGGTTGACCTGAACAGCGACACAGTGTCAGTCATCCTCACCGACAACGGGAACGCCGGGGCATACGGTGCCGCTACGGCCGACGGTGACGAACGTGACTCTGAGTTTGAGTTCGCCGCGATGGACGCGATTCGGTTCGGCAGTCTCGGAGAGCTCACGCTCGGAACCGGTGCCAGCCTGAGTGACCACCGGTATGAGGATGTGGACGACGATGGGTCGGAGGAGTTCATCGGCGATTTTCCGGTCCAAGAGGCGGGGTTCGACGGGAGCGAGGAGTACGCGTACGTCTGGCTGTTCAAGGAGGGCGCCCACGCGACCGGAGCCGATATGCTGCACAGTAGCGAGGTATCGGTTGAGTTCAGCGGGTAACCCACGGACTCCCTGAGACCGAGGTAGCGTCGGTCAAACCAGCGGTGGGTCGTTCATGCGCTGACGACTCACCGCTCCCGTCGCCGGAAAACGCCACACGTCCCGTTATCTGCCCCTGGTCGCCTCTCCTGGTCTTCCGTGTAGCAGCCGCCGACAGTCCCGGGTGACGGGTACCGAGGCCGCCGGCCCGGGACACCCATCCGGACCGCCTTCGTACCTGCACGCGGAGGTAATGACCCTTCTTGTCGGGCATCCCTGTCAAACATCGGCTGTTGCCCCGAGTGAGACGCCGGCCGATTTCGCGGGGCAAATGACTTCTGAAGACGTGTTGTGGCGCAGTCCGCCACTTGTTGACGGCCCATAACGGCGCGGTGACGTGACTGCGCCGACGGCCACCGGCCGAGCCTGACAGTCACGGTTCGAGTACGACTTTTCCACGGCTCGACCGGCTCTCCAAGCGCCGGTACGCCGCCGGCGCCTCCCTGAGGTCATACGTCGCGTCGACACGGGGCTGCCCGTCGCTCCGGTCGAAGAACTCATAGAGAGCGTTCGACGCTTGGAGGACGCGTTCGCGGTCGTGTGCAAGTGCGTGCTCCAGGTGGTAACCGATGACCGACCGGTTGGCGAAGAACAGGCGTGGGGTCGCAACGGTTCCGGGTCGTCCGCTGGCCATCCCGTAGGTGACGACCCGACCACAGTCGGCGAGCGCTTCGACACTCTCCCGAAAGGCACTGCCGCCGACGCCGTCCAGCACCAGGTCTGGCCCCTCCCCTTCGGTGTGGTCGTCTAACGCGTCGGCGACGGACGCCTCCTCGTAGTTGATGCCGTAGTCGAGCCCATTTTCGGCGGCGAACGCGAGCTTCGACGCCGTGCTTGCTGTGCCAATCACGGTCGCTCCCGCGGCCGAGGCGAGCTGGACAGCAGCCGTGCCAACGCCGCCCGCGGCCGCGTGGACCAGGACCGTTTCGCCCGGGTCAAGACCGCCCCACTCGAACAGACAGTTGTGTGCGGTCAGCCACTGGACCGGGACGGCCGCCGCTTCCGTCGTCGCGAGCGACGGCGGGACACGGAGGACGGTCTCAGCGTCGACGGCCATCCGCTCGGCAAACGCCTCCCGCCCGAGGCAGACGACCCGTTCCCCGATGTCGCAGTCAACTCCCGGTCCGGCATCCGAAATCCGCCCGGCGGCTTCCATCCCAGGGACGAACGGCGGGTCCGGTGTCTCCGGGTAGTCGCCGCGGCGCTTCTCGATGTCCGCAAAGTTCACTCCGGCCGCCTCAACATCGATCACTATCTCGCCGGGTCCCGGCTCCGGCGCCGGACACTCGGCTACGTCCAGGACATCCGGGCCGCCGTAGTCGGTGACCTCTACGGCTTGCACGTGCGGTCACCCCTCGCCGACGCGAATCGTCGTACGCCCGGTCGCGACAGGGTCGGGGTCGTCGGCGTCCGCCGGGTAGACCGAGACGCGTGCCGTCCGGAGTGTGCCACCGGTATCGACGACGACGGCGTCGGCAACCACAGACTCGTTCACCGACGAGTGGTAGTCGACACTGAGGTCGGCTGTTGCCATGCCGACCATCTCTCCCTCCGCCGCAAACAGTGCGATAACCCCCGCGAGGTCGACTAACGTGGCGACCAGACCGCCGTGGATACTCGGTCGGGCCGGCGGTGAGGGTGTCGTCACGGACTCGTCGAACGGGAGCCGTAAGACTGCCCGCCCGGGTTCGAGACAGTCCACCTCGAGGCCCATCCACTCGTAGAACTCGGTGTCGTCAGCGACCGCCCGGCACCCCTGCTTGAGTGCCTCCAGTGCTTGTTCGTCGGTGTCGAATGACGGAAACGTCTTTGCAAGTTCGAGCGGCTCGGTGACTGCGTTCTCATTAGACATTGTTGGGCTCCGGGTTGTGCGTGGTCGTGGTAGCAACCAAACGACCGCGTCGGCATGGGTTGTGGAACTGTGCCTCAGGCTGCCGGACGGATGCGTTCGGCAGGTGGGTTGTTGACACCATCACAGGTGGAAACAACGAGGTACAGGGACCAGAATCCATCCCGTGAGCCAGTGGCTCACACAGTGAGTCACCGGCTCAGGCGGTGACTTCTGGCTCCCTTCTACCCTTGTGTATATTGCAATGCTTGGAACCGACGATGGCCGCCAGCCCCTCACAGACAGTGGCTCTGGGCGGTCTGTCCCTGAACCGCAGTACCGTCAGACCGAATCGAGTGAGTGCCCCGACCGGTACGGTGAGGACCGCCAGTCCGTCTCACGGAGGGATGCTAATGAGTGACGCGAATCCCGGAGATGCCGTCGATGCGATCATCGCCGACGTGTTAGCTATCGACGAGGGTTCGTTCAGTGACGACGACGTGTTTGGGACGGACCTGCGGACCGAGTCCCTCGACTACGTCGAGATCGCCGAGACAATCGAGTTCGAACTCGGGGTCGCGGTCCCCGACGAGGAGTTAGAGCGCATCGAGACGGTGGACCATCTCAAGACGTACGTCGTGAGCCACACATGAGCACTGGTCCACGGCGGGACCCGGTCGTGACCGGGGTCGGGTTGGTCACGCCGGTCGGCGTCGGGGCGGGAGCGACGTGGGAGGCCTGCCTGACTGGCGCGACCGGGGCGGGACGGGTCCAACGCTTCGACACAGAGGAGTACCGACTCCGCTCGACGATCGCCTGTGAGGTTGACGCGGAGTTCGACGACCACGAACGGGTTGACCCCCGCTCGACAGGCCGGTACACACGGATGGCGCTGGTCGCCGCCGACGAGGCGCTCTCCGATGCGGGTCTCGACCCCGACGGAGAGGGGTGGGACCCCAGAGACATCGGCGTCGCCGTTGCGTCGGCCCTCGGCGGGATACCGACGTACGAAGCCGGTCACCACCGGACCGAAAACAACGGGCGCGTCTCGTCGCGGCTCCTCGTTCAGTACCTTCCAAACCTGGCTGCCGGCCACCTCGCGACCGAGTTTGACGCACGGGGCCCGAACCGGGCGCCCGCGACAGCGTGTGCGGCAGGAGCCCACGCGGTTGCGGACGCCGCCACAGATATCCGTGCCGGACGTGCTGATGTCGTCATCGCCGGCGGGGCGGAGAGCGCGCTGACGCCGACTGTTGTCCGTGCATTCGACGTAATGCGTGCGCTCAGCACACGGAACGACGACCCCGGGGCCGCGAGCCGCCCGTTCGACGCCGACCGTGACGGGTTCGTATTGAGTGAAGGGGCGGGAGTCGTCATCTTGGAGGCGCGAGAACATGCGGTCCAGCGCGGCGCTACCGGGTGTGCGACGGTCTCAGGGCTGGGCCTCTCCGACGACGCGTCTCACCCGACGCGCCCACCGGAGGACGGTCGAGGACTTCGGGCGGCGATGGAACAGGCGCTTGATGACGCCAACGTACCGCCGGACGCAGTCGACCTCATCAACGCCCACGCGACCTCGACCCCAGTTGGTGACAGCGCCGAGGCGGCGGCAATCGGTGGTCTATTCGGGGACGACGGGCCGCCAGTCTGGGCACCCAAATCGAGCCTCGGTCACCCGCTTGGCGCCGCTGGCGCGGTCGAGACAGCGCTGACGGCGCAGGCAATTGCGACGGGGGTGGTCCCTCCGACGGTCAATCACGACCGGACGGACGTTGACCGCCCGCTGCGGGTGCTGACCGAGCGGACGGAGCTGGCGCCCGAGACGGTGGTGACCAACGCCGCTGGCTTTGGCGGAACGAACGCGTCACTCGTGTTGCGTGCAGTCGACAACCCACTGACGGCCTCCGGAACCCAGACCCATGCCTGAAACTGACACCCCCAGCCGACCGACCCAGACCGCGTGCACCACAGACGGAGCCAGCGACGGGCGGTCCGAGACAACGGCGCTGCGGCTGACCTGTGGTGTAGATATCGTCGCCGTCGACCGCGTCGGTGCGCTGGTCGAGGAGTTCGGTGAGTCGGTCGTCGACCGGCTGTTCACCACAGCGGAGGTCCGGTACTGTCGGGAGCAGACCAACACCGCGCAGTCGTTTGCCGCTCGGTGGGCGGCAAAGGAGGCGACGATGAAGGCACTGCCGCCGCTCAGCCGGTCAGTCTCCTTCGACGACGTTGGCGTTCGAAAGGCCGAGCACGGCGCGCCGAGACTCGACCTCGCGGCCTGGGTCACCGAGCAGTTTGCCCACCCACCAGCGACCGCCGTCAGCCTCAGTCACGACCGGCACTCGGGCACAGCAGCCGCGCAGGTCCTGCTGATGAGCAACGGGGCGTGCGCGGCGACGGAGGTGTCAGCGTGACGACGGCACTCCTCTGCCCGGGCCAGGGTAGCCAGACACCCGGGATGGGCGAGGGGTTCTACCGCGCCTCGGGCGTGTTCCGGGACCGGTTCGACGCCCTGGCGGACGTGGCCGACGAGCGTGGCGTTACCGACGACCTGCGGCGGCTCTGTTTCGACGCCGACGCGGAGACGCTGGCCAGGACGCGGTACACGCAGCCGGCGGTGTACGCCGTGAGCACCGCGGCCGCAAGGACGGTTGCCGAACGCACGGACCTCGCCGTGGATATCGTCGCAGGGCACAGTCTCGGTCACTACACCGCGCTCGTGGCGGCCGGGATGTGTGCCGTGGAGGACGGCCTCAAACTCGTCGCCAAGCGGGGCACCGCGATGGAGCGCGCCGGCACCGGTGTGTCGGGCCGGATGGTGGCGGTGTTCCTCGCCGACCCGGAGTCCGTCACGGACGTGTGTGCGCCACTCCGGTCGGTCGCCGTTGCCGGCTACAACACCGACAGACAGACTGTGGTCAGCGGCCCTGCCGACGGGGTTGAGACGGCACTCAGCCGGATTCGTGAACGGGCCGACCGGGTGCGGAGTCGTGACCTCCCGGTCGGCACGGCATTTCACTCGCCGCTCATGACCCCGGCCACCGGAGCGGTCACCGACGCACTCCAGGGGACGCGGCTCCAGCCGGCCGAGCGGCCGGTCGTCTCGGACGTCACGGGCGAACCGTACACCGACCCAGGGGTCGCGCGACTCGACCTCGCCGAGCAGGTCGTATCCCCCGTGCGGTGGACCGACGTGGTTGCGACGCTGAGAGAGCGCGGGGTCGACCGGTACGTCGAACTCCCGCCTGCCGGGACGCTCTCGCAGTTCGTCGAGCGGCTTCACCCCGAGGCGACTGTCGTCTCGCTCGAAACACCAGGCGACCTCACCTCCCTCGCTGACCAATGACCGAGCGAAACACCCCTGGGGCTGACGCCGCTGACGGTCAGCCGTTCCCGGCAGACCTCTCCGGCGAGGTGGCGGTCGTGACCGGTGGCACCCGTGGCATCGGCAGGGCGGTGGCCGAACAGGTGGCAGCAGCAGGCGCCACGACCGTCGCGACGTATCACAGCGACGAGACCGCCGCCGAGCGGACAGCAGAGGCGCTCGACAGCTACACGCAGCCGACGGCTGTCCGACAGTTCGATGTCGGCGACCCGGAGGCCGTCAGCGACGCGTTTCGGTCGGTCCGCGAGGAGCTTGGTCGGCCAACACTGCTGGTCAACAACGCGGGGGTCATGCGAAACGGCCCGCTAGTCCGGATGGACGACGCCGACTGGGAGGCGGTTCTCAGGACAAACCTGTTCGGGGCGTTTTACTGTCTCCGTGCCGCGGCGCGCGGAATGTTACGCACCGGCGGTGCCGTAGTCAACGTCGCGAGTATTGCTGCCCACCGCGGCTGGCCCGGGCAGGTCAACTACGCCGCCAGCAAGGCCGGCCTGCTCGGGCTGACACGGGCTGCGGCCCGCGAACTCGGCGAGCGCGGTATCCGGACCAACGCTGTCTCTCCGGGGTACGTCCGGACCTCGCTGTATGACTCGTTCCCGGACGACGCACCGTACCCTGATTTGGATGCGATCCCGCAGGACCGGATCTGCGAGCCCGAGGAGGTTGCCGGGACGGTCCTCTACCTGTTGAGTGACGCTGCTGAGTACGTCAACGGGGCCGTCCTTCGCGTCGACGGCGGTCGGTTGGCGTAACCGCTGCTACGACACAGGGACGGTTGACAGGTGGTCGTTCACTGTGACGGCGAACGCCACGCCCGGTGAGCCCCGGGTGGCAGACCTCTCCGCGTCCGCCCGGGGAGCCCGACCCACCAGTTAGGGGTGATTTGGCCGGGCCGGCCGGTGACCGGGGCCACGGTCAGCGTTCATACGGGCCCGTTCGACACGGTGACTCCCCCGTTCACCCGCTCACAGCGACTGCGAGTCGCTACCGCCGGGTGCGGAGAGGGGCGGTCGATACGGGCTAAAGCAGCCCCCGGTTCGGCGTCGCGGTGAAGGTCGCCACACTACTCAGTATCAGCATCTGGCGTCCGAGGGGCATCTCCGGTGCTCTCTACTCTGTTCGACGGCCGTTCGCGCACGCAGGACCGGGCGTCTGTCGACCGGTGTGGTCGGTCCCAGCGGGAGTTTGCCGCCCTGAATCTCAACAACCCACTGTTGAATGTATCACCGTTACAATTGGTGGGTGATTGGACAGATTTATTAAGCATAAGCTATAGTTACGCGTATTAATGGGTGGGTGCACGCAATGTGGGGCTACAGCGGAGCGAGTGGAGCAGTACGTACCGAACGGGTCAGCCCGGCGGCCCGGGCCGCTTCTGTGGGGCGACTCATGCTGAGACCGGACCGAGCGGTGAGCTCAGGGGGTGTCTGCTCCGCTGCCGTATCCGGAGGCTCGACTCGGCACCCCTGTGACGAGCCCTGTCGGAGCCTCTCCGACCATCGGGACTCATGAGTGAGTCGGACACCGCCAGCCGACAACTTGCTCTGGCTCTGTGCTGGCTTCTGCTCCTCTCTGCTGTGGGGTCGGTCGCACCGATTGGCTCCGCCACAGCAGCCGGCAACGCGTGTACTGGTATAACTGCCGGGAATACAATTGACAGCCCAGGTTGCTACGTCCTGAATGCGACGAATACGAGCGTGACGACATCAGCGGCAGTCGAGATCTCCGCGAATAACGTGACCCTCCACG
>JBLGCN010000081.1:0-7754 GCA_047617405.1 Natronomonas sp. | reverse complement strand
AGGACTTTGGCTCGCTGACAGACAACGTCGAGAACCTCTACAAGCGGCTGCGGACCCGGATCGACGTCAAAGGGTCGTGGGAGCTGTTCGCCGCCGAAACGGGGTCGTATCTCATCCACAAGTTCGGAGATATGTACGTCGTCGGGCGGCGGATGGGCGGGGAACCGCGCCAACTCGGGGCGATCATCTCCGCGAATATCAACGAGGTGTTGCGGGTGCGCGAACAGCGACAACAGGCCACACGGACGTTCATCGGCGTCATCTACGGGATCACCGGCGCGGCGCTGTTCTCCGCGTTTATCGGCCTGGAGATCGCCGAGCAGATGCTCTCGATCGCCGACGGGCTGGGGGGACAGAACAGCGACCTGGTCGGGTCACTCTTCTCGACTGCCAGCTACGATATCGACCTGATGACGTTTCTGCTGCTCGTCGTCGTGCTCCTGAACGCCGTGCTCTCCTCGCTGATGATCCGTGTGATCGACCGCGGACACTTCGTGAGCGCGCTGACCCACTTTGTCTTTCTGACCTGGACCGGTGCGGTCGTCGCCGCGGGGACCCAGACCGTCGCCGGCGGGCTCCTGGCCTGACGCGACTCACCGTTCGATTCGAGACCGGTGTTTTAGCCCGGGGGATACCATATATATCTATGGAGGACACCGACCACGCGCGGCCGTACCTCGACAGCCCGGTCGACACCGACCGGGCGGAGACGCTCATCCGGTGGGCCAGATATCTCGGGACGACGTTCGGAACCAGCGGCGCCCTCTGTGCGCTCCGGTACTACGAGCGACTTGGCTGGCTCACACCGGCAGCCCGCGCCGAGGTCGAACAGCAGTTGCAGGGGCTCTCACTCGAGGAGATCCACTCCAAAAAGTACGACGAACCGGGCCACCTCACCGGGCCGCTCGCGTCGCTGTCCGGAACCCCGTTTGGCGCACACGCAAAGTCACTGGAGTTCGTCGCGGACCTCGCCGACGCCGACCTCGAGGGCGACCTCCTGCGGACCGAGTTGGCGAAAAACCGGGCAGGGGTCGACCTCCCGGACCACTCCGGGGGCAGGACGGCGCCGGTCCCCTCCGAGGAGTAACACGCGGTGACAGGGTCGGCCTCACCACACCTGTCAGACTGCGGTGTGGGACACGACACAACTGCCTGGCGGGTAGTTTCACCGTTGAGAGCGCCACGAGGGGCCACACATGTCATGACGATGTCGCGACTCGCGAGCGCCGCCACGGCCCGTTTTGCGGGTGGGGTGGGACCCTCGACGGAGAGCTCGGGTGGTCGAGGAGTAACCCCGGAGTATAATTGCCAGTGTGTCTCATATGTTCCAGGGTAAGTGAGATGCGCGAAGATTCAAGCGGTGATACTGACACCGACGGCTCCCGAGGGCCCGGTGGCGCATCGGAGAGTGTCTGCGAGGCAATCCTCCGTGGGATGGGTGACGCCGTCTTTCTGGTCGATGTCGAACAGGCCGACGACGGCCACAGGTTCGTCTTCCGGCGGAGCAACGCCTCACACCGGGAGCAGACCGGGGTCGCCGAGGACGAACTGCGGGGACAGACGCCACAGGAGCTGTTCGGCGACAAACGGGGGACGGTGGTCGCGGCGAACTGTCGTCAGTGTGTCGAACGGGGGGAGACCGTCGAGTACGAGGAGACCCTGGACCTGGGCCTGTCGGGCGGAGTCAGTCACTGGGAGACGAGGCTCACCCCGATTACCGAGGGCGGACAGGTAACCCGGATTGTGGGGGTCGGGCGGGATATCACCGAACAGAGCGAACAGGAGCAGAGACTCCGGCGCACGGCCCGCCGGTTCGAGACGGTACTGGAGACGATGTCAGCGGCGGTGTTTCTGAAGGACACCGAGGGCCGGTATCTCCTCATGAATCAGGCCTGTCGTGAGTTGTTCGACCTCGGCGACCGGGACATCGTCGGGCTGACAGACAGCGAACTCTTTTCCTCGGCGGTCGCCGAGAGAGCGCGGTCGGATGACCGGCGTGTCATCGAGAACGCCGAGACGATCGAGTTGGAGGAGACGGTCCCGACGGCGACGGGCAACACCGTCCGGCTCACACGAAAATCCCCGGTCTACGACGGTGACGGTGAGGTCACCGGCCTCTGTGGTGTCTCGACCGATATCACCGGGCGGAAACAGCAGGAGCGGACCCTCCAGCGGCTCAAAGAGCGGTTCGAACTCGCCGTCGAGGGCGCAAACCTCGGCGTCTGGGACTGGGATATGACCACCGACGAGGTCGAGTTCAACGAGCAGTGGGCCCGGATGCTCGGCCACTCACCCGGGGAGATTGCGCCCCGCCTCGAGGAGTGGGAGCAACGCGTCCACCCCGACGACCGCGACCGGATCGACAGTGCCCTGGGCAGCCACATGACGGGTGAGACCGAACTCTACGAGGGAGAACACCGGATGCGAACCGCCGCCGGCGACTGGAAGTGGGTCCGCGCTATCGGTCGGGTCGCCGAGCGCGACGGGGACGGCGACCCGGTTCGAGCCGTCGGGATCCACCTCGATATCGACGAGTCAAAACAGTACGAACAGACGCTCGAGCGCCAGCGCGACAGTCTCGAGATACTCAGCCAGGTCGTCCGCCACGACGTTCGGAGCGCCCTCCAGCGCGTGCTCGCGTACGGCGACCTCCTGCAGGGGGACCCCGGGGACGACAGCGAGGAGTACCGCCGACAGGTCCTGGAGGCGGGTCGTGAGGCCGTGGACATCACCGAGACGGCCGGCGACGTCACCGAGGTGTTGCTCCGCTCGGAGGCTGACCGCACCCCGGTCGACCTCCGGCTCGTCCTCGCGGAGCAGGTCGAGGATGCCCAGGCGGGTCACGAGCGCGCCATCGTCTCGGTCGAGGGGTCGCTCCCGGACGTCGAGGTGTTAGCCGACGACATGGTCGCCTCGGTGTTCCGGAATCTGCTGAACAACGCGGTCGCACACAACGACAAGGACCTCCCCGAGGTCACCCTCACGGCGTCGGCGACGGACGGTGTGGTCCAGGTCCGTGTCGCGGACAACGGACCGGGTATCCCCGACAGCCGGAGAGACCGGATCTTCGAGGAGAGTCAGAAAAGGCTCGACAGCGAGGGGATCGGACTCGGGCTCTATCTCGTCCGGACACTCGTCGACCGCTACGAGGGTGCCGTCTGGGTCACGGACAACGACCCCGAAGGGAGTGTGTTCGTCGTGGAACTGGTCCGCTGTGGGTGAGGGCACCGGCGTCGCCCGGTCGGCCCCACCGGCCTCGTTGTAGCCGCCCACGCGCCACGGGGAGGTGACCCGTGTACCGCGGGCGGCGCAACCGCCGCGGCGCGTTCCCCTGGGGTGTGGAGGGCTGTGCAGGGCACAGCATGAGGCCGCGCGACGTGGTGGACGGCTGGCCGCGTGTCGCGGTAGGGGACGGCGGCTGTGCTCGTGAGGGCGTCGACACACTGGCCTGGCCCGCCCGATTTTCACGCTGTCGGGCGGTCCACACCGTGGCCGGGTGAGATGTCGGCGGTGGCGCTGGCAGCCCCTGTGGCTGGCTGCCCGGGGTGGGCTACCGGCTCCCGTTTGGCTGTGTTGGGTGGGAGTCGTTCGGCCGGCTGCTGCGCTCGACGCCGGTAATCTCGAACCGTGCGCCGTCGTCGTCGCCGTCACAGACCGAGAGAGACCAGCCGTGTGCTCTGACGACCTCCTTGACGATTGCGAGACCAAACCCCGTGCCGTCTCTGGTGGTCGAGTAGCCGTGGTCGAAGACCTCGTCACGTTCAGCCACGGGAATACCGCTGCCGTCGTCCTCGACAAAGAATCCGGTCAGCGCCCCGTCCCCGTTTGCTGTCGTGCGCTCTAAGACACCGACCCGGACGGTTGGTGCTGGCTCGTTGTGCTCGCTGGCGTTGCGAAAGAGATTCTCGAAGACGTTCATCAGACGGTCACGGTCCGCGTTGATCGTCACGTCCTCGGGAACACGGTGGTCGAGTTCCGTCTCGCCCAGCTGCACGTTACTCCACCCGTCCTGGACGGTGGTGCTGAGCGACACCGGCTCCAAGTCGTCGATATGCTCGTCGGCACGCGCCAGGATGAGTAGGTCTCTGATCATATCCTGCATCCGCGTTGCCGAGCGTTCTATCGGGGCCAGATGCTCCTGTGGGTCGCCGCCGTTGTCGATGAGCTCCGCGCGGGTGAGGATCACCTCCAGCGGGTTCCGGAGGTCGTGACTGACCATACCGGCGAACTGCTCGAGCTGTTCGTTTTTCTGTTTGAGTTCCTGCTCCCGGAGGGCCCGGTCTGTGACGTCACGGATGACGACCGTGTGGCCGAGCGGTTCCCCGGAGGGGCGTTCGAGCGGTGTCGTCTCGAGCGTACAGTACTGTCCGTCAGCTTCGACGACCGACGCCTGGCCGTCGCCGCCGTCAGTGACTGACCGGTACTGCTCTCTGAAGCCCGGCCGTTCCGCGAACACCGCGTCGACGTGGCGGCCGACGGGCGAATCAGCGTCGTCGAAGCCGAGCAACCGGTAGCCGGACTCGTTGATATCGATCACCCGATGGTCGCTGTCGACGGTCATAACGCCGGCGTCGAGATTGCTCACGACCGCGTCCCGACCGACAGGGACGATGTCGAGAAAGCCGGTCCGGAGTATCGCCCAAGCGACGAGGAGGGCCGAAAAGACGAACGCGACCGGCGTGGGGTTGAACGGGACAGCACCGGCGTAGAACGCCAGATTCCCGACCACGGGCCCGACCGCTGCGAGGAGGAGCGCAACTGCCTGCAGTCTGAAGACAGTCGCGGACCGGACGGCAAACCGGCCGAGGAGGACGACCCCGAGGACCAGCAGGGCGTTCATGTACAGTTGGTTCGCGACGGCAACACCGGTCACCTCCCACGCGTAGCCGGACAGCGTGCCCGGGTCGCGGCCGGCCGGCACCCACAGGTACGCGATGTCGGTCCAGACGAGAGCGGTCACCGCAACCGGCTCGGCCGCGAGGAGTCCAACAGTCCGCCTCGACACCGGATGTTCGACGCCGGTGTACTCAATCGCGAGGAGGAGGAACCCGGCCGTCGCGAGTCCGGCAGCAAGCGGGTTGAGTCTCGTGACGGTAAAGACGGCAGGTGTCCCCCGCACGGCCGAGACGGCCAGTTTGACCGCGACATAGAGCAGACCGCCACAGACGAGGAGAGCGAGCGGGCGCGCGCCTCTCGTCTCCCGGTGGCTGGTGGCTCGGTAGAGTACGAACAGACCGACCGGGACCGTACACAGCAGAGCGGCGCGGTATAGCGTCAGCCAGGAAACCGCCATACGCAGTCACACTATCCGGTCTGTCTAAGCTATTGTGGCCGCAGTCTCAGAGAGAAAACCGGAGGGGCCCCGAGGGGGTACGGTCACCCCACGCCCCATCAGAGGGGGGGTTACGGGACGGGTGGCTCTCGGGCCCCGGTGCCCGACCTTCGCAAGGCCGTGTCCCTCGCGTGGCCTCCGGTGGTTCGTCTGCCACCCGGTGACGACGGTAGCGGGGGTGCTGTTACTACAGGGAGGGTGGGGTGTCGTGGCGGAGAGCGGAACAGGTGGGTGAAGCGTCCTGTGCCCGAATCACTGCAAACCATTTTAATACTGGTCACCAGTGGTCTAGTATGTCCATCGCCGGTCAACAGCGGATTCAGGTGCTCCACGTTGACGACGAGCCGGACTTTGCGGACCTGACGAAGACGTTTCTCGAGCGCCAGGACGACCGCTTCGTCGTCGAGACAGTAGCCACCGCCGACGAGGGGGTGGCGCGTATCCAGGAGTGCCCGCCCGATTGTGTCGTCTCGGACTACAATATGCCCGGGATGGACGGGCTCGAATTCCTGCGGGCCGTCCGGGCGGAGTATCCAAGTCTCCCGTTTATTCTCTTTACCGGCAAGGGCAGCGAGGAGGTCGCAAGCGACGCTATCGCCGCGGACGTGACCGACTACCTGCAAAAGCGAGGCGGCACCGAACAGTACGAACTGCTGGCCAACCGGGTCCGTAATGCGGTCAAACAGCAACAGACAGCGGGGCAGCTCCGCGAGACACAGCGGGAGTACAGCGCCATCTTCGAGAACGCACAGAACGGTCTTCTGCTCCTGGCTGTCGAGGAGACGGGGTTTCGCTACCAGGAGTGTAACCCGCGGGCGGTCGAACTCATCGGCCGTGACAGAGCCCAGGTCGTCGGTAACACGCCGCGGGAGGCGCTCGGACCCGAGAACGGACAGAAGGTGGTCGGCGCGTATCGCACGTGTGTCGAGCAACGCCGTCCGGTCGAGTACGTCGTCACACTCGACCTGCCGGTGGGGCAGGCCATCCGGGAGTGTGAGGTGGCACCCGTGACGGCAGACGGCGACATCGAGCAGTTGGTCGTCGAGTTTCGGGATATCACCGAACGGCGAAGGCGAAAGCGGGAGTTACAGGAGGTCAAGAGCCAGTACCAGACACTGATCAAGAACTTTCCTGACGGTGCCGTCTTTCTGTTCGACACCGACCTCCGGTACGTCCAGGCCGGTGGGCAGGAGCTGTCTGCGACGGGACTCTCCCCCGAGGAGGTCACCGGGAGAACCCCACACGACCTGTTTCCCGAGGCGGTCGCCGACGAGACCGCTCGCTACTACCGGGAGACACTGGCAGGGGCCAGTCACACCTTCGAGCAGGAGTACCGTGGAGAACGGTACCGGGTCCGGACGGTCCCCGTCCGGAGCAACGGTGAGGGGGTCACCTACGGGATTGCGGTGTCGAAGAATATCACCGACCAGACCGAGCGGCGACAGAAACTCGAACGCCAGAACGAGCGCCTGGAGGAGTTCACCGGTATCGTCAGCCACGACCTCCGGAACCCGCTCACCGTCGCTGAGGGCCATCTCGAACTGGCACAGGAGACCTGTGAGAGCGACGCTCTCGCGACGGCAGCCGACGCGGTCGACCGGAGTCAGGCGCTGATCAACGACCTCCTGGCCCTGGCCCGGGAGGGCGAGGAGGTGGCCGAGGTCGAACCTGTCACGCTCGCGGACGTCGCCGAGCGCGGCTGGCAGACCGTCGATACCGAGTTGGGAACACTCAACGTTGACGTGTCACGTGTGGTCGAGGCCGACCGGAGTCGGCTCCAACAGTTGTTCGAGAACCTCTACCGGAACAGCGTCGAACACGGCGGCGCGGACGTGACGGTGTCTGTCGGGGCGATGGACAACGGCTTCTACGTGGCGGATACCGGCCCTGGTATCCCCGACTCAGAGCGCGAGGCGGTCTTCGAGGCGGGCTACTCGACAAACGAGGACGGCACCGGCTTCGGCCTGCGGATCGTCGAGCAGATCGCGGACGCCCACGGGTGGGGGATTACCGTGACCGAGAGCGACCGGGGTGGGGCCCGGTTCGAGGTCACCGGCGTCGAGTTCGTCGACCGCTGACGGATAGAGCCGACAGGACGGCGGGTGGCTCACGGGGCGGCGATACCGTGTCAGACCGCCGGCGTACCCGCGTCAACGCCGGATACGGTCAGGGGTCGGTGGAGAACGCCTCGAGCGAGGAGTTGAGCTGGCGTCGCACCCGAAGGCCTGTGCGGAACCTGTCGATAACGGCTGACTGGTGGGTCTCACACGCGAGGACAGCCAGCCCGCCGCTACCGATCGGGATGACTAGCTGCTGGATGTCATACGCCGCGTGGCGACAGCCAGGACATGTGACGCCGCCGGCAGGACGGTGGCCGAGGAGTTCGGGGTTGTCGTCGGTCGCGAGTCCACAGAGCGTGCTG
>JBLGCN010000080.1:0-7765 GCA_047617405.1 Natronomonas sp. | reverse complement strand
CCGCCGCCGTGACCGCGTAGACTGACCCGTCGCCGGCGACGTCCGCAATCGGGTCGTCGGCCGGCAGGTCACACCGGTCCCAGCCGTCTCGCCGGACGAACAGGTCGCCCCCGGCGACAGTGTGGGTCCGATGCCCGGCGGCAACCGCGGTGTGCTCGCCGTCACGGAGTCGCCGGCCTGGCAGCTTATACAGCCCGTCCGGGCAGGCGGCGTACGGGCCGTCGGCGGCGACAGCTGTCGTCGCTCCCTCGCGGAGTCGGTCGAGTCCGCCGTCGGTCACCCGGTAGACACCGTCACCCGCGGCCAGCAGGTCGCCGTCGGCCGTGCGGGGCTCACTCACCGTCCCAACCGGGTTCCAGCCGTCGTCCCCGAGGACGGCCACGTCGCCGCCGGGGCCGGCCGCAATCGGACGAGTCCCGCGCCCCACGGCCGCCGCAGGGCCAAACCCAGTCCGGTCGAACCCGTCCGCGGTTTCGCGGAGGACATCAGTCGCGGTCCCGACCAGCAGGCGGCCGGCCCCGACGGCGATATCCCGGACATCGCCGCGGCGGGCGAGTGCAACCCTGCCGACCCGGTCGCCGGCGACCGCGACGCGTGTCAACCCCATTCCGCCGGCGACGTAGACGGTCGTCTCCGGCCGCTCACCGTCGTACACCCGCTTTTGGGCTATGCTGTCATCCCCGGACACTACAGCACCTCCTTGTAGGTCTCCAGGGTCTCCTCGATGTCCGCCTCGGTGTGGGCGGCACAGACGAACTGTGACTCGAACTGGTTGGCGGTGAGAAAGACCCCCCGTTCGCGCATCGCGGGCCAGTGGAGCCGCTCCCAGCGCTCGGTGTCCGCCTGCGCCACGTCGGCGCCGGTCTTCGGGCACGTGCCGTAACGGGGACAGGACTCACGCTGGCGACAGCCCGACCCACACTGGTTGTCCAGGTCCCCGGGGGCGTCGCGGGTGAACACCGTCTTGAACATCGAGTCCGTCCCGACGACGGTGTACTCTGGGGCCTGGTCGGCACAGATGTCGGTTAGCCCCGCCCGCAACTCGGCGGCCAGGCCGTTGACGTGGTCGTAGACGTCCTCCTCGGCGGCGTAGCGGAGTGTCTCCAGGCCGGCAGCCATCGTCACCGGGTGACCCGAGAAGGTGCCCGACTGGAACACCTCGCCGGCGGGGGTGAACTCCTCGATGATCTCCGTCTTCCCCCCGATGGCGCCGACCGGGAAGCCGCCGCCGACGATCTTCCCGAAAGTCGTGACGTCGGGTGTCACGCCGAACTTCCCCTGGGCGCACTGGAGCCCGCCGACCCGGAAGCCGGTGATCACCTCGTCGAAGACCAGAAGCGCGCCGTACTCCTCGGTGACCGCCCGCAGGGTCTCGAGGTAGCCGTCGACGGGGTGGACGATACCGTAGTTGCCGAGCACCGGCTCGGTCATCACCGCTGCGACCTCCTCGCCGTGTTCCTCGAAGACCGATAACACCGCCTCCTCGTCGTTGAACGGCACAGTCAGGGTGTGCTCGGCAAAGGAGTCCGGGATACCGGGGCTAGAGGGCTGGGTGTCGCCGCCAGCCCCTTCGACGAGGGTGGACTCCTGGGCGCCGTGGTAGCCACCCTGCATGACGACGACCTTGTTTCGGCCGGTGTAGCCACGCGCCAGCCGGACCGCCGAGACGGTGGCCTCTGTCCCCGAGTTGACAAAGCGAGTCATCTCCACGCTGGGGACGTGACGGGCGAGAAACTCCGCGAGTTCGACCTCTACCTCGGTCGGGGCGCCGTACATCGGGCCCTCGGCGGCGGCCTGCTGGACGGCCGCGGTGACCGGGTCGGGGAGGTCGTGGCCCAACAGCAGCGGGCCATACCCCATCACGTAGTCGACGTACCGGTTCCCGTCGGCGTCGATGACGTGGCCGCCGTCGCCGCGTTCGACGAAGAACGGGTAGGGTTGAATCGCCCGGACCGAGGAGTTGACGCCGCCGGGCATGGCGTCGAGCGCGCGCCCGTACAGCGAGCGAGACTGGTCGTCGTTCATACCCAGGGGTTCGGCTCGGGGGGAAAGAAGCTGACGCGTCCCGGCCGGGACCGACCCCCCTGTCGGGCCAACAGTTACCACCCGCGGACGAGTAGCCAGCCTATGCCTTGCGAGACGACGGTCCGGGTGACCTGGGGTGACACCGACGCCGGCGGGCTCATCTACTTCCCCCGCTTCTTTCACTTCGTGGTCGTCGGGCTGAACGACTACTTCGGGCCGGTCGAGGACCACCTCATGGAGACACTCCGCCGGGAGGGCCACGCGCTGCCGGCTGTCGACGCGGCGGCCTCCTTCGAGACACCACTACGGGCCGGCGAGACCGCACGGGTCGAGACGACAGTGACCGCCGGCGAGACATCGCTGACCGTCGAGTTTGGCGTCCGGGACGAGGACGGTCAGCAGGCGGCCTCGGGTGAGGTGAGTTTCGTGCTCGTCGACGAGCGGTTCGAGCCCACCCCCCTTCCCGACCGGGTCCACGAGTGTGTCCGCGAACGCGGGGACGGGGCTCCGGGCGTGGCCGAAAGCTAAAGCCACGCCACATGGCTGCCGGCTCGGCGTCACTGCCGGGCTTACACGGCGTCTGGACCGCGCTTGCCGGTGCGGATCTGGACGGCTTTGTCGACGGGCATGGTGAAGATCTTGCCGTCGCCGGGTTCGCCGGTGTGGGCGGCCTCTTCGATTGCGTCGACGACGTACTCCTCGCCGCGCCACTGGCCGGTCTTTGCGGGCTGTGAGCCACGGCCGGAGACGTTCGTGACCGTCAGCGAGGGTGCGCCCGTCTCCGCGAGCGCCTGTTTCACGTCGCTGAGCTTGTCCGGCCGGATGTAGGCGACGACCATCGTGATCTCGGTCATCGCTTCTCTCAACCCGTTCCGTGGTGTTGAACGTTGCGCCGCCGTCGGCTACCGGCGGTTCCGGCCCCCGGATGCGGCGCTTGCTGTGACCCCTGTTGACCTGGTGGGCCCCGGATAGCGCCGGGCGACAGTCCCAACAGCGCCGCCGATGGCCCACGACGCCCGCTGGAACTGTTTCTGTGGTGTGCCAGGGCGGTTTCGCCTGGTATGTACCCGTCACCGTGCGGTCACGCGCCCGCCGGGTCCCTCCCGGTCCCCGGGAGTAGACCGGTGGCGAAGAACGGTATCCTGAGGTGTAGAACGGAGAGCGGTCGCTCTCCGGGCGGAGGCATGACAGGATAGGCTGACAGCTACCGGATGACGATTCAGCTAAACGTCGAGAGCCCTGTCGCCCGGTCCTCCGACAGGCGTCGGCAAGCCGGCTGAGACGGCGGGGCCGACAGACTCAGTCGTCGCCGTCGGTACACTTGCCGGCGCCGCTGAGTTCCGGGGCGAACTGGTCCGGGTCGGCGACGGGGACGACCGGGGTCACGCGGACGTGACGGACCCCATCCTCGCCGCGGAGCTGGCGGCGCGTCCGAACCAGCCTGTCTCGGTCGGGAAAGCGCCCGAATGCGAGGATATCGTCGGGACCGGCCACCTCGTAAACCGTGTAGAACCGGCCGTCGGCCCGGAGCGTGGCGAGCACTGTCTCCCGGACCGACGGGTCGATGTCGACCTGGAGCAGTGCCGTCACCGGACACCCGAGCGCGGCGTAGTCGAGACGGGGCTGGTACTCGCGGATAACGCCCGTGTCCTCAAGGGACTGGCGTCGCCAGCTTGCGGTCGACGCACCGACACCGGCAGCGGACCCGAGGTCCGCATCGGCCGCCCGTCCGTCCGCGATGAGGGCGGCGAGAACCTGTCTGTCGATGTCGTCGACGTCCATTACACGGCGTCGGGACCGCGCTCGCCGGTGCGGATCTGGACGGCTTTGTCGACGGGCATGGTGAAGATCTTGCCGTCGCCGGGTTCGCCGGTGTGGGCGGCCTCCTCGATCGCGTCGACAACGTCGCCGACCGGCGCCTCCTCGACCACACACTCCACCTTGACCTTCTGGTGGAGGTCGACGACGTACTCCTCGCCGCGCCACTGGCCGGTCTTTGCGGGCTGTGAGCCACGGCCGGAGACGTTCGTGACCGTCAGCGAGGGTGCGCCGGCTTCGGCAAGCCCCTCTTTGACGTCGCCGAGCTTGTCCGGCCGGATATACCCGATGACCATGGTAATATCGCTCATTTGTTCTCACCTCCGTTCGAGCTAGCCGCGTCAGTTCCGCCGTCAGTGCGTATATCGTCGCCGTCGACAGGTGTGCCGCCGTCACTCCGGGCGCCGCCGTCGGCGCTCACCCGTCCGCGACCGCCCTCCGAGCCGAACTCGGGGTAGGCGGAGATGCCGTGTTCGTTCTGGTCGAGCCCCTGGCTCTCCTCCTCCTCGGAGACGCGGAGCCCACTGGTGACGGCACCGATGATCTTCAGGGAGACCATCGTCGCCAGCACCGTCCAGGTGCCAATGACGAGCACGCCGGCGACCTGCATGACCAGCTGGGTGCCACCGAGGAACGCCCAGCCGCCGCCGCTTGCCGTGCCAAACACCGGGATCAGGATTGTCCCGACTCCGCCGGCCGCGCCGTGGACGGCAAAGACACCACACACGTCGTCGATCTTCAGTGAGTCGACCGTCCAGCGGTAGGCCGGCAACACGAGTGCGCCGGCGATGATACCGATAAGGAGACCGCCCCACCAGGTGACGTGGGGGACGGCGCCGGTGACACCGACAAGCCCGGCCAGTAGACCGTTTGCGGTCCACAGCGGGTCGGGTTTACCCTGCCAGAGCGCGGAGACGGCCATCGCGGCGACGGCGCCACCGCCCATTCCGAGTGCTGTCACCAGCGCGACCCGGCCGAGGCCGGAACCCGAGAAGACGATATCGCCGGCATCGGTGAAGCTGATAATGGTCGCGTTCGTGCCGACGTTGAACCCGAACCAGCCAAAGGCCAGCACGAGCGTCCCGAGCACCGCGAACATGATCGAGTGACCGGGGATCGCCTGCGTGCTCCCGTTCTCGTCGTACCGGTTGCTGCGCGGGCCAACCATCTTCGCGGCTACCAGCCCGGCCAGTCCGCCGGCCATGTGGACGACGGTGGCCCCGGCGAAGTCGAGGTATCCGGCGCCGATGGCGCTCCCGAGGAAGCCATCCGCCGAGAGCAGGCCGTTGCCGCCCCACGCCATCCCCGGCAGGACCGGGTAGATGATGCCGACCATCGCAACGACGAACAGGACGTATGCGGGGAACTTCATCCGTTCGGCAACGGCCCCCGAGACGATGGTGGCGGCCGTCATCGCGAAGACGGCGCCGAAGAGGAAGCTGACCCACGGGTTGAGGGCAACCGCCTCGGTCCCGGGAACGGCGGCCGCCGTGTCCGAGAGGACGCCGAACGCCGCCCCGATGTCCATCGACACACCCGGCGTCGTCAGCATCCCGACGATGCCGACGACAGCCGTTCCGAGCAGGAAGTAGACGATGACCCCCAGCCCCCAGTCGGTCATGTTCTTCATCAGTACGTTCCCCACGTTCTTCGCACGCACCTGCCCCGCCTCGAGCATGGCGAAGCCGGGCTGCATGAAGAAGATGAGGAAACTCACCACCAGCACCCACACGTTGTTGATGCCGTTAGCGAGGGCAACCTCGCTGGCCGACTGCAGTGGTACTACTCCCAAGAGTTTACACCCCCGATACGAGTTGCCGCATCAGCTGCAGATCCACCACACTTTTTCCGAGTTTGGGCTACATTCGTTGTTCGCATCACAGTTCTCTTCAGCGCATCGTACCTAATAAGCCCTTGGTTTACAAAGCCGAATATACGAGCGTATGTGTGACTGTATGGTCAAACTTCATAATGATATTATCGATATAAGGTCGTAATCCGTCCAGTTGCAGGACGCACATCCACACGGTTCTGCACATTTGTGGACCACGGTGGCCGTCACGAAGGGGGGAACACAGGCGATAGCCCGGCCCGCGGGAGGTGGTGTCCCCACCACGCCGGTGGGCCACCCTGGCCGTCGTCCGCCCCACGACCGGTCGCCCCGTGTGTCGACCCCTCGGCCGACCCTGACTAAATGTCATCGATGCGTACCAATTATTTATTCGTAGGGATCAGTTTGGCACAATTACATGCGGGGACGACACTCCAGCTCCGGAACTGAGCAGGCACCGGGTTGCGGTGTGACAGCGAACCCCGGCCGGGGACACCGGGACGTGCCCGTGACCGGTGTTCCCGGGGGGACGTGGCCGTGAGCGGACCGGAGACGACCGCCGAGGAACGGTTCGGCCACCTGTTTGACCTCATCGACGACCCCGTCGTCGAGGTCGAATTTGTCGACCACACGCCGGTCGTCCGCGCGGTGAACCCGGCGTTCGAGGCGGTGTTCGGCTACGACCGCGAGGCGGTCGTTGGCGCCCAACTCAATGACTTGATCGTCCCGGAGGGTGCTGTCGACGAGTCCGAACGGTTCGACCACCGGACGGCACAGGGAAAGCCAACCACCGGGCTCGTCACCCGGCAGACCGCAACCGGCCCCCGGGAGTTCCTCTACCGTGGGGTCCCCTACGAGCGCGACGGCGGGCGGTACAGCTTCGCTATCTACACCGATATCACCGAACAGCGCCGCTACGAGCAGCACATGCAGGTGATCCACCGGCTGTTGCGTCACGACCTCCGCAACGACCTGCAGGTCGTGCTCACCGCCGCCGAACAGGTCACCGAGCGCGCGGAGGCGTCCGGGGTGGCGGACCTCGGCGAGACTGTCGTATCCCACGCCAGACAGCTGCTGACGTCCGCCGAGGAGACCCGCACCGTCGAACGGGTGCTCACCGCCGACCACGAGCCGGAGCCGACCGATGTCGCGGCGGTGGCACAGTCGGTGACGACGACCGAGGCGGCAGTCCACGGGGTACCGGTCACCACCACGCTCCCGGACCACCTCTTCGTCGAGGGGGTTCCGTGGCTCCGTGCCGCCATCGCGGCGCTGGTCGAGAACGCGGTGGTCCACGGCAGTGACTCACCCGACGTCGAGGTGTCTGCCAGCCGGCGACAGGACTGTGTGGCGGTCGAGGTCGCCGACGACGGCCCCGGGATCCCCCAGTCGGTCCGGGGACCGGTCTTCGAGGACAGTGATATCACACAGCTCCAGCACAACACCGGGATTGGCCTGTGGCTCGCCCGGTGGGTTGCCGAGGCCTGCGGCGGTCACCTCGGCTACCAGCGGTGTGACGGCTGGACGAGGGTCCGGCTGTGGCTTCGACCGGCAGAACCCGACGCCGACCGGCCGCCCGACACTGCCTGAGCCGCGGCCAGCGGGCAACCGCTACAGCTCGCGGGCGACGTCCTCGGCGAAGTAGGTCAGGATGAGGTCCGCACCGGCACGTTTGATCGACAGCAGCGACTCGTGGGCAACGGCCTCGATGTCGAGCCACCCTTTCTCGGCGGCGGCCTGGAGCATCGCGTACTCCCCGGAGACGTTGTAGGCGGCCACAGGATGGTCGAACTCCTCGCGGACCTGCCGGACAACGTCCAGATACGGGAGGGCGGGCTTGACCATCAGCACGTCCGCACCCTGTCTGGCGTCGAGCGAAACCTCCCGGCCCGCCTCACGGGTGTTCGCCGGGTCCATCTGGTAGTGACGCCGGTTACCGAAGGCCGGCGCGCCGTCGGCGGCATCCCGGAACGGCCCATAAAACGCCGACTCGTACTTTGCGGCGTAACTCATCACAGGGGTAGAGTCGTGACCGGCCGCGTCCAACTCCGTCCGGATCGCCGCGACCACCCCGTCCATCATCCCCGACGG
>JBLGCN010000079.1:0-7829 GCA_047617405.1 Natronomonas sp. | reverse complement strand
ACGACCTCCACCGTGCCGCGCTCCGGCTCGCCGACCACGAGACGGTCGTCGTCCCGGGCGCCGACTGTGCGGGTGCCCGGCTCGTCGAGGGTGATGACGTGGTCGGGACGGCCGACACCCCGGCGACACTCGAGGGGCTGGTGACCGGCACACAGGTGGAGTGACCCCGACACCACATAAACTCCCGGTGAGTTTTTAACCCCTCCACTCACATATCCGTTGATGGCGACATTGAGGGATCTCGGGCTCTCGGAGTACGAGTCCCGGGCTTACAGGGCACTGTTGGAGACCGGGCCGACAACCGCAAAAGAGTTGTCACGCGCGAGTGACGTGCCGATGGGGCGGATCTACGACGTGCTCGGGGGGCTGGAGTCCGACAGCCTCGTGCGGACACAGACTGCTAGCCGGCCAAAAAAGTACGCGGCTGTCGAGCCCGACACCGCGCTGGACCGGCTGCTGTCGAACAAGAAACGGCAACTCGAGGAACAGAAAACCCAGTACGAGGAGATTGTCGACGCGCTCTCGGAGGACCTGGAGACGGCCGAGCCGGTCGACGAACCCTTCTGGACGGCCGCGCTCGGGCCGGAGGAGGCGACAGACCTCCTCGTCGAGCGGCTGGCAACCGCCGAGGAACGGATCGTCCTCGTCGCCGATACCCCCGCCGCCGGCTTCGACATCGACGACCTCGGCCGGCGGATCGTCACCGAGATGCAGCGGGCGCTGGACCGCGGTGTTGCTGTCTCGCTGTTGCTCCGACCCGAACTCCCCGGTGTCCTCTCCGACGATGTCGGGCAGCGCTTTCGCGAGCAACTCCAGGGCCACGACGACTTTGCCGCCCGGACCAGCGGGGACGTCACCGGCACGTTCGAACTCATCGACCACGCCGAGGTCTGTATCGAGGTGTCACACCCACTCGACCCCGGCCAGCCGTTCGCCCTCATCAATCTGAAGGACACCGAGGTTGCCGGCGGTGTCGAGGAGGCGTTCCGCGACCGGTGGGCCGAGGCGACCCCCTTGGAACTGTAGGCGGCCCCCGGTGCTCGGCCACTCACGGCCAGTGTGACGGCACCCTCCGACCGGCTACCGGTGCCGGGTCACGTCGGTGCTGCCACAGTGGGCACACTGTGTCACCGACCCCAGCGTCGGATGAGTCGTCGTCCAACCTTCGGCTCCCGCTGGCGCGACGTGACCCCGGTTTGTGCGGTGAAGCCGTCCATCGGCCACATCCGAGCGTCTGTCACTATCCCGCACAGCTTTGCTGCCCGTGAACCGCGGCGGGACACCACCACGGCACGCAGGAGCCGGGGTTGAGCGTCCAGAGCGTCGGCAGAAAGCAGGGAGCCCCGTCGGGCCACCCCCGGTTCGGTGTCAGCAACCGATGTCGGCTCGGGTCCTCACGCCTCCGGTCGCGGCCGTCGCCGGTGAACACCGGGTCCGGCTACGGGCGTTCGAGTCTCCCCCCACCCGGCGGACGGGAACGGAGGTTAGTTGCCGCCGTTGACCTCGCCGGTCAGGTCGCCGAACTCGGCGACACGTTCGGCGTGGGCGTTGTGCTGGTGGATGGACTCGTCGTTGGACTGTTTCATCGTCACCACCGCATCCCTTGGGAGGGCAAAGCGGTCGACGACGCCCTCGGCCATCGCCCGGACACAGTCCTCGACGAACTTCGCGTCCCGGTGGGCCTCAACTGTCATGTGGTCCTCGTCGGGACGCTTGGCGAGGTTGTAGATACGGGCGCTCATCGACTCCCGTGCCACCTCGATGATGTCGTGCAGGTCGATGTCCGGCGAGCCATCACTCTCGACGGTCAGGGTGGCGTGGCCCCGCTGTGAGTGGCCGGGCTGGGGAACCTCCTCGAGGAACTGGTCGATGACGCGGTCCTCGACACCCAAGTCACGCAGGGTTTCGCGGGCACGCGTGGTGGACATCCCCTGTGAGCAGGGGCAGACCGTCATACCGGTGACCCGGGCCCCGACCTCCTCGCTGGTCCCGTCGTCGTCGGCGGTCGCCGAGGCGATGATATCCGCGGTCGACTGGGTCTTCCGGTCCGAGGCTGGCGTGCGCTCGTGAGTGACGTACTCGGCTTCCATCCGGACCTCCGCCCGGGTGGTGTACTCGTGTTTCTCGAGCAGTCGCTCGGCGGCGTCGCCACAGACGTCCTCGACGCGGTAGGCGGCCTCGCTGACCGCGGCCTCCAGGGTCTCGTCGATAACCTCCATATTCCGGCTCATATCCGCGCCCTTCCGCCAGGATGGGAGGTCGACAAACACCTCGAACTCGGCCATCAACACGACCGGGTCACCCTCGGCACGGTCGATCCGTACGAGTTTCTCCACACCGGTGACGCCGACACGGTTGAGCCCGACGGTGACGTCCGGACGCGACGCCTGCACGTCCGGAAGTTGCTGACTCATCATATCCTAGTTAGCTAGCGGGTGGTTAGTGCTTTCGAAAGGACCGAGCCGCCGGAAACCCGGAGTTCAGTCCTCGATGGCTCCGGTGGCCGGGTCGTCGAGGTCGCGAAACAGGGCGGTAAAGTCGTCGTCGTCGAACTCCGAGACAGTCTCATCGAGTTCGCCTTCGAGCTCGTCGATGCGGGCTTTGAGGGTCTCGAAGGTCTCGCTACCGTCCAGCTCGGCCTGGGGCTTGTTCGACTGCAGGGTGGCGCGTTTGGCCATCAGCGAGTAGTACTCCTGGAGCGTCGTCTCGTAGGTCGAGCAGTTGCGCAGCCGCTCGATGGTCTCGAGCAGGTCGTCCCGGGAGACGGGCTTGATAATGTAGTCGTCGAAGGGCATCTCGATGATGTCGAAGTCCGGGTCGACGGCCGTCACCATGGCCACCCGGACCTCGAGCCCGCGGTCACGGATCGCGTCGAGGACCTCGTCGCCGGAGAGACCGGGCATCCGTCGGTCGAGCAACACGACGTCGACCGACGCGTCGAGTTGGTCCAGCGCCTCCTGCCCACCGTAGGCCGTCGTGACGACGTACTCGCTGTCGAGTTGGGCCGCGTACGCGTCAGCTACGTCCCGTTCGTCGTCGACGACAAGCACCGTCGCGGGCTCTGCGCCACTCATTACTAAGGCTCTTTGACCGAACAGCGCAAAAGCGTTCGGGTAGGCGCCGAGCGGGAGTCTTTAGCCGGTCGACGCCTGTATTCAGAGACATGTCCACGCACGAGACTGGCGAGTGGCCGCTCGACCGGCTCATGACCGAGGTCGTCGGCTCGGGTCACAAGTCCGCAGAGGATATGACCCGCCCGCAGGCCCGGGAGGCGCTGGCTCGCATCTTTGCCGGCGACCCCGCCGAGACCACGCTGGGAGCGTTCTGGCTTGCCAACCGCTGGAAGCGCAACACCCCCGAGGAGCTGGCCGCGTTTACCGACGTGATGCGCGAGGAGAGCGTCGAGACCGCCGTCCCCGACTGTGACCCCGTCGACTGTGGCGCCAACTACGACGGCAAGCACACCTCCGCACTCCTCGGGGTGGCCGCCGGGCTCGTGGCTGCCGCGGCCGGCACACCTGTCGTTGCGCATTCCGGGGACCGCGTCCCGACACAGAAAGCAACCGCCTACAAACACGTCCTCAACGAACTCGGCGTCCGCACCGACCTCGCACCCGCCGAGAGCGCGGATATGGTCGACGAGGTGGGCTTTGGCTTCTACTACCAGCCCCGGTTCAACCCGCTCGTCGTCGACCTCTCCGACCGCCGCGCGGAGATGGGGGTCCGGACCTTTCTCAACACCGTCGAGACGCTGGCGAACCCGGCCGACGCCGACGTCCACCTCGGCAGCTTCTACCACCTCGCCTTCGCCAAACGGGTCGTCGACACCTTCGGCGAGATGGAGTCACAGGACACCGGCCGCGTGCTCATGTTCCAGGGGTTAGAGGGCTACGACGACATCCGCCCCGGCACGACGGTCGTCGCCGAGTACGACCGCGCCCGTGCCGGCGACGGCGACAACGGCGCCTTCACCGACTACGAGGTCGAAACCGCCGAGTACGGGATGGACTTCGAGCGCGAGGACCTGGCTGTCGGGGACGTGGCCGCCGACTCCGCGGCGGTCACCGAGTCGGTCCTGGCCGGCGAGCGCGACGACCACTTCGCCGATGCCGTTGCGCTGAACGCCGCCGTCCGAATGTACGCCCGCGGCGACGTCGCGACCATCGAGGACGGCGTGGGACTGGCCCGGGATGCCGTCGAGGACGGCAGCGCACAGGCCCGACTTGCCCGTCTGCGGGAGTTCTGATGTCGGCGAACCCGGGCGGACGGTCGCCGCCGGCCACCCCTGGCGCCGACGACGACCCCGAGACGTGGCGCCACGAGACCGCCCATCTCGACGGTGTAAGCCTCCATTACGTCCGCGTCGACCCCGAGCCGGGGGCCGCCGCCGGCGCGACGGAGCCGCCGCTTGCGGTCTGTCTGCACGGCTTTCCGGAGTTCTGGTACGCCTGGCGCCACCAGCTCTCCCCGCTCGCCGACGCCGGCTTCCGGGTGGTCGCCCCGGACATGCGAGGGTACAACCGCTCCTCCAAGCCCGAGGGTGTGGCCAGCTACCGGCTTGAGAATCTCGTCGCCGACGTGCGCGGGCTGGTCGAGAGTCTGGGCTACGCCCGGACCCACCTCGTCGGTCACGACTGGGGCGGGCTGGTCGCCTGGGAGACGGCCATCCGCGAGCCGGACCTGCTCGACCGGCTGGTCGTGCTGAACGCACCACACCCCGAACGCTACCGCCGGACGCTCCGTCAGTCACCCCGGCAGGTGCTCCGGTCGTCGTACGCGGTGGCCGCACAGGTGCCCTGGTTGCCCGAGCGGCTGCTCCGGGCGAACGACCTCGCGGCTGTCGAGCGACTGCTCGCCGACACCGCCCGCCCGGACGCCTTCAGCGAGGCCGAAATCGAGCGGTACAAACGGGCAATGGCGACCGAGGGGACGATGACCGCGGCGCTGAACTACTACCGGGCGCAGTTCCGCGGGGGTGTCGGGCGGGAGCTACGGTCGCTGGTCGGCCGCGAGCGAGACACGACGGTGCGGGTGCCGACGATGGTCGTCTGGGGCGAGCAGGACCGGGCGCTGGGGACGGAACTGCTCGACGGGCTCGGGGCGTTCGTCCCGGACCTGCGTGTCGAACGCCTCCCGGCGGCCTCTCACTGGGTCCAGGCCGACGCCCCCGACCGGGTGACCGACCTGTTGCTCGACTTTCTGGGCTGACGCCGGCAACCGCCCCTCGCAGCGCTGCCACCGTGACAGGCGGGGTCAGGCCGCCTGCTCGGCGGCCGCAACCGCCTCGTCGATATCGGCGTCGTCGACATCACGGTGGGTACAGAAGCGGACGAGGTGGTCGTCGAAGGCACCGCCCAGCAGACCCGCCGCCTCACAGCCCTCGAGAAACGCCTCTGCCGGCCGGTCGGTCCCGACGAAGACGATATTGGTCTCCGGCGCGTCGACCGAGAGCCCCTCGATACGGTCGAGCCCCTCGGCGAGCCGGGTGGCCCGGCGGTGGTCCTCGGTGAGGCGCTCGCGGCTCTCGAGGGCCTCTAGCCCGGGCGCGGCGAGCATCCCCGCCTGGCGCATCCCCCCGCCGAGAAGTTTCCGGACCCGGCGGGCGTCCTCAATAAAGCGCTCGGAGCCGGCGAGCACCGACCCTACAGGCGCGCCAAGCCCCTTGGACAGACAGCACATCACCGTGTCGACGGGTTCGACGAGCGCCGAGGCGGGGACGTCGTGGGCGGCCGCGGCATTGAACAGCCGCGCACCGTCGAGATGGACCGGGACGTCGCGCTCGCGGGCAGCCTCGGCTGCCGCGGCGATTCGCTCGGGCGCGATGGCTATCCCACCCCTGCTGTTGTGTGTGTTCTCCAGGGTGACCAGCCCGGTCCCGGGTCGGTGGCCGTCCGCCGCGACGTACCCCTCGCGGACCTGGTCGGGGGTTGGAATCCCCCGCTCGCCACCGTCGATTGTCCGGGGCTGCACCTCGGCGTGCTGGGCGAGTCCCGCCAACTCCCACTTGTAGATGTGGCTCTCGCGCTCACAGAGCACCTCCTGGCCCCGCTCGGTGTGGACCCGGGCGGCGACCTGATTGCCCATCGTCCCCGAGGGGACGAGCAGTGCGGCCTCTGTCCCCAGCACGTCGGCAACCTCGCTCTGGAGTCTATTGACCGTCGGGTCCTCGCGGTAGACGTCGTCGCCGACGGGCGCGTCGCGGGCGGCCTCGCGCATCGCGTCACTCGGTCGGGTGACCGTGTCGCTCCGCAGGTCAATCATGCCCCGTGTACTGTGGCGAGGGACAAAACACCGACGACCGCGGCCACCGAGCCGTTGCGAACGCTTGTACGGGTGAAAACGGCGACAAACGGCCGGAATACGGCGGTACCGTCTCCCCCATTTAGGACAGGCTGATACACAGAATAGGATGCAATGACAGCAAAGACAGTCGCAGTCGGACTGGCGGTCGTACTGATGATGGTCGGCGGGGCGGCGGCCGTCACCGCCGGCCCGGCGGCACAGTCAGACGCACAGACACAGGCGGCGGACACGGGGATGAATGCAGATACAACTGCGCCGGGTGACGCCGACATCGGGGCGACCTACGACAACGGCACGGTGACGGTGACCGCCACACAGGGCGGTGAGCCCGTCGAGAACGCATCGGTCGAACTCAACGAGGAGGAGTACACCACCGGCGCTGACGGGACTGTCGTTGCCGAGTACGACGGTCACGCATCCCTCGAAATTGAGGCCGAGACCGGCGGCTTCGAGGGCGAGGTGAGGTACACCCTCGTCGACGACTCGCTACTCATCCAGGAGGAGGAGTACGAGTACACGTACGGCGGTGCCCACGAATACGAGGGGGAATACGAACACGAGGACGAGAACGAACAGGAAGAGGAACACGAGGACGAGGACGAACCTGAGCACGACGACGCCGACGAGGACGAACCTGAGGATGACGACTGAACGGAACGGGGTGGGCAGTTGTCAGCGCCACCCTCCGACGGACGAAACCGCTAACTAAACCCCCCACATTTTTCGGGTAGATGGATGCTGCACTCCTAACCGTCGGTGACGAACTGCTCGCGGGGGACACGGAGAACACGAACGCGACGTGGCTCGCCGGTCAACTCGCGGAGCGTGGTGTCACCGTCAAGCGGATCCTCGTCGTGCCGGACGACCGTGCGACCATCGCACGCCACGTCCGGGAGTACAGCGACGGGTTCGACGCGGTTATCGCCACCGGCGGTATCGGCGGCACGCCGGACGATGTGACCCTGGAGGCCGTCGCCGACGCCTTCGACCGCGGGATGGTCGTCGACGACCTCGCGCTGGAGGACATCGAGGAGACCCTCGCGCAGGCCGACGCCTCAGTCCCCGAACTCGACATCGACGTCGAGGCCGAGGCGAGTATCCCCGACGGCGCCCGCCCGCTGATAAACAGTGCGGGGCTCGCGCCCGGTGCCGTCCTGGAGAACGTCTACGTTATGCCGGGGATCCCCCGGGAACTGAAGACGATGTTCGAGGACGTCGCCGAGGAGTTCGACGGGGACGCCGTCTCCCGGTTTCTCTACACTGTCGAGCCCGAGGCAAACATCGTCGGCGCCCTCGAGGAGGTGGCGGCGGAGTTCGACGTGACGGTCGGCTGCTATCCCGACCGGGACGCCGGCCACAACCGGCTGAAGCTGACCGCCACCAGCCAGGACGCCGTCGATGCCGCCGGGGAGTGGCTGCTCGAGACACTCGACGCCAGCGAGACACCTGTCGAACGTGACTGGGACGCCTGAGGCCGGCGGTACACATCATAATGCCGGGGCTGTCGTAGTCCTGAACCGCACGCG